>JAFATZ010000128.1 GCA_019243675.1 Ktedonobacteraceae bacterium
ATGGGTTGCCATCGACGATCCACGTTATTATCTCGCCCGGCCTTCCAATCCCGGTAACATCACTGATACTCGGCGTAGTCGGCTTGGTTATACTCACTCTCTTGTATCGGGGGGCGACGCTTCAGCAAAGACAACAGCCAACGGTAAAACTGCCGTAGGCTTCTACACATCAGCTTTGCGCACAAACAACTCAATAACGTACCCATCTGGATCGCAGAAATACAACTGCTCTCCCCCATTCCATCTGGGGCGCGGGCCACACACAATTTGAACGTGATGGTTCTTGAGGTGTCGTTGCGCTGCATCTAGATCGTCAACCTCAAAGGCGATATGCGTTACGTACCCATCTGCAAGGGCATCTTGCGGATATCTACTCGTATTCGATTGGGATGCATCTCCTTGCTCAGGCTCACTGAGCAGATGAATTTCAGCACTGGCCCTCCTGAGCCAACAATTGCCACCAGAGGGAATTTCCTCCATACCGAGCACGTGGCAATAGAACTGGCGCGACTTGTTCACATCCCGCACGAGCAGCGATGCGTGATCGAGAGTAAGGATATTCATGTAGGTTTTTCCTCCCTCAACTGGCTCCACCCTGAAAGCTCCTCAACCGTTCATCCACCTCTTTGACTGCTTGCACCGCCGCCCACGGCTCTAATTGCTCACGAAGACGACGAACGCGATGTAGGTCTTTCATGGCATGAGTTGGAAGAATAATATCCAATGATTGATGTATGTAGCTACACGCCTGCTCGATTTCTTGCTCCTGTATGCTCGTTGTCGTCAGGTCGAGAAGGATTCCTCGTGTAAACACCGCGAGTGGTTCAGGCATAGTAAGGCCAGAGAGCAGCGCTGGTCGTGCTAGGTGAGGCTGCTTTAAGCGCATGTAGCACGACCCGTGGTATGCTGCTTGTCGAGAAGCATCAAAGAAGAGTCCAAAGGTCTCTTCTTCGGGTTGTATCCGCTCAACAAACGTATTCACCGCTTCCAGAGATCTCAAGCAATCGTGATCATCTGGCTGCTCTGTATTAACCTGCACGGCTATATCAGCATGTGCCTCAGCCTGCTCTGCTGCTAAGAAGCACAGAAGGGTATATGCATTACCGTGGGTAGCGATGTGCTTTGCCTCCTCTAAGTACACAATTGCCTCTCCAGGATGACTAGTGAGGTTCATGAGCCAACCTATGTATCCCAATGCAGTCGCATACAAAGTATCATTGTTTGCCTCCTGACCTGTCACAAGCGCAAGGTCGTAGTGAGATTGCGCTTGATCATAGAGGTGCATATTACCCAACAGTCGTCCTGCAAGCTGAGTCGTCTCGCTAGCAATGGCAGACAGAGCGCTACGCGTGCTCGGCAAGAGGGAGCCTTTCAGCAGATGTACGACCATTTTCAGATGTCCTGATGCAGCCTCAAAGAGATAAGGGTATGCAACCGAGCCACGTATAAGCAGTTGCCAATATCCGCGAGTGGTAGCCTTGAGTATATGCAGAGTCTCTGAATCAAGAGAGGATGGCTTCTTCAAAGCATTGCTGAACCGATCTACGAGTTCAGGATGCATCAACTCATTGGGTGCGAAGAATATTGCTCCCCCAACACGCACTGCACTGTGAAGAAACTCATGGCGATTCACAAAATCCTCTATTTCTCTAGGGCGCACTTGTTGTGGGCCTTCTGTGCTGCTCTCACTGCTCGCTGTCCCACTGTTTGCCTGGGGTGGGGAACCTGTGGAAGGCTGGGCTGAGAGCGCACCAGTCGCCTCTTGGCTGGGTGTCCCCTCTCCATACCGAGGCAACAACCCCAGTTCCTGGGCATCTTTGTCAAAAAAGGCACACAGCAACTGGATATTGTCGACACGAATGGGCTTGCCGCTCTCAGCCCGTTCGACCGTCGAGATGCCGATGCCCACCAACTCTGCCAGTTGCACTTGGGTCAGAGGGCGAGGCAGACTGAGTCGTGCTTGCCGCAAAGGATGCAAGGGCGCGTCTTTCTTCCTCATACCTCACCTGCTCAAACAATCTTTCTCAACGACAGTCTAGCATACTTTCTTTTCCTTGACAAATGAGGCCGTCTCTTGTGATACGCCATGAATACGATGGTGAGCCATCTGTTTGTCCACACCTCTCACCGATCACAGACACGTGATGGATGAGCCAAGGATGCGGAAGCCAGCTCTACTCTACACTGTGCAAGGAGAACTGAAGGCGCAGCAGACAGAAGAAGCCATTTCTCAGCACTGTTGCGACCGTTGACAGAAGGAAAAGAGGAGAAGAAACTCTCATGAGTCCAAATAACCACCCCCCTCACGAGGGAGCACATCCAAAGGTGAATACAACATGGCAGCTATACGACTGGGAAAGCAGAGAGGAGGTCAGTCGCCTCCTGGAGCGCGAGCGAGTACTGAACGAGGCATTGCAAGGTCCATTGCCGCTAGGGCTGGACCTACCCGCTGAGGCACAGGTGCTGCATATCGCCTGTGGCCCCGGCACGTGGCTGTACTTGTTGTCTCTGAGCTATCCTTCCTTACGCATGACGGGCATTGATAAAAGTCCGTACTATCTGCAATGCGCACGCCACTACTTGGCTGGCCTGGACACGGTGACTCTGCAGATCAACGATATTGGCAATGAATACGATTTCTTGCCCACGGGCAAGTTCGACCTCGTGCATCTGCGGTTCCTGGCCCCAGAGGTGCCGCACTATGTGCTGCCGGAAGCGGTAGCGGACTTGGTCACTTCCTGTAAGCACGGCGCTCACCTCTACTGGACAGAGTGCGAGTTTCCCACCACCAACAGCGCGGTTTGTGAGCAGCTTCTGTCCTATATCCTGCAAGGGCTGAAGGCGCAAGGTCGCGGCTATGCTCTTGGCGGCAACACCCTGGGCATCACAGCCTGCATGGGCCCCCTCCTACGTGATTCTCGATGCAGGCTG
>JAFATZ010000187.1 GCA_019243675.1 Ktedonobacteraceae bacterium
TAGGGCGAGACCGATCAATCAAAGCGGTCGAAGAGGCGATGAGTAAAGATCATGCCCTTTTTGTTGTTACACAAGTGAACGAGAATGTAGAAGAACCTGCACCTGATGATCTCTACACAGTTGGTGTCGAAGCCGTAGTGGATCGTATCCTGAAGATGCCAGATGGCACGACGAGCATTCTTGTACGCGGACGCAGACGCTTGCGTCGTCTTGAGTGTACACAAGAGATACCGTGCCTACGTGTGCGTGTAGAAGTTATTGCCGAAGAGACATCTTCATCGCTAGCATTAGAAGCATTGAAGCGTGCTGTCCTCGCACTTTTTGAGAAATGCAGCCTGTTGAGCCATTCTCTGCCCGAGGAAGCATACGTCGTAGCGCTGAATATTGATGAGCCAGGGCTGATGGCGGACTTCGTCGTCTCTGCACTTGATATGCCTCTTGCTGTACGCCAGGATATATTGGAAACCTTCAATATAGAGCAGCGGTTGCAAAAGGTAAGCATCCTCCTCTCTAAAGAACTGGATATTCTGGAGTTAGAGAGTCACATTCACAGTCAGATTCAGCAAGAGGTCGACAAAAGTCAGCGGGAATACTTCTTGCGTGAGCAACTGAAGGTCATTCAGCGAGAACTAGGTGAGGGTGATCCCGGCCTGCGCGATAATCTAGCATTGCGTGAGAAGATAGAAGCGAGTGGCATGCCCGAAGAGATGAAGACAAGGGCACTCAAAGAGCTAGAGCGTCTTAACCTGATGTCGCCTATGACCCCCGAAGTCACGGTGATCCGCACCTACATTGATTGGCTTGTCGCCCTTCCCTGGAATATTACCAGCCTTGACCATCTGGATATCCAGGAAGCCGCAAAAATTCTGGACGAGAACCACTACGGCCTGCAAAAGGTGAAAGAGCGCATTCTTGAGTACATTGCAGTACGTAAACTCTCTACTGCCATGCGTAGCCCCATCCTGTGTTTTGTTGGCCCCCCCGGAGTAGGTAAGACATCGTTAGGGCGTTCCATTGCTCAGGCGTTAAATCGCAAGTTTGTGCGCCTCTCGCTTGGTGGCATTCATGACGAAGCGGAGATACGTGGGCATCGGCGCACCTATGTTGGCGCGCTTCCAGGTCGTATCATTCAGACCATGAAGACAGCGGGAACAATGAACCCCCTGTTTGTGTTAGATGAAATAGATAAGATCGGTAACGACTTTAGAGGCGATCCCTCTGCGGCACTGCTTGAGATACTCGACCTAGAGCAGAACAACACATTTTCCGATCACTACCTGGAGGTTCCTTTTGACCTCTCAAAAGTGATCTTTCTCACGACAGCAAATGTACTTCATCCCATTCCAGACGCGTTGCGAGACCGTTTAGAAGTGATCGAACTGCCGGGGTATACCGAGGATGAGAAGTTGCATATTGCGCGCCAATTTCTGCTTCCCAGACAGATGAGCGAGCATGGCCTCAAAGCGTCCAAAGTGGAACTCTATGATGACGCTGTGCGACGTATTATCCGTGAGTACACGTGTGAGGCAGGGGTACGCAACCTGGAGCGTGAAATAGCCACGGTCATGCGTAAGGTGGTCCGTAAGTTTGCCGAGGGACGAAGCACAAAGGTCAAGGTTCCAGCCAGCAAAATTCCTGACTACCTCGGCCAGCAGCGACACTACTATGGTGTAGCAGAGGAGAAGGATGAGGCAGGTATAGCGACGGGGGTGGCCTGGACAAGCGCAGGTGGAGATCTGATTACTGTCGAGGCAACGCTGATGGATGGGCGAGGCAATTTGACGTTGACCGGACAACTCGGTGATGTGATGAAAGAGTCTGCGCAGGCAGCTCTCTCTTACACCCGTTCACGGGCGAAACAATTGGGCCTCGAGGATCGTTTTTACGAAAAGTACGATGTTCACTTACATCTGCCTGCTGGTGCCGTGCCAAAGGATGGTCCGTCGGCAGGTATTACTATGGCAACTGCTCTGATTTCGGCGCTTACACAACGGCCAGCACGCCGTGATGTTGCCATGACGGGAGAGATTACTCTGCGTGGTCGCGTGCTTCCAGTAGGCGGAGTCAAGGAGAAGGTGCTAGCTGCCCATCGCGCTGGTATTAAAACATTTGTGTTACCTAAACGTAATATGAAAGATGTGGACGATGTCCCACGCGAGATTTTCCAGGAGCTACACTTTGTACCAGTAGAGCGTATGGACGATGTTATCGCTGTGGCACTGCAGTAGGGAGGGTACTAGGTCCCTGCTGAGGATATGGGCGATCTCTGGTGCAGCAGCTCTTTCGAGGTAAGAAAGGTACTCTCTATGGTTTTCTGCGGTCAATGTGGTTTTCAACTTTCACCTAGAGATAGACACTGTCCTCGTTGCGGAACTGCTGTGGACACAGATGTCATAGTGGAAGATACCGATGGAATAGATGAGGACGATGCTACAGTAATATCGCTTCCCTATAGCAATAGCAATACCGACCCATCACAGCCTGCTACTGGTAATCAACCAAAGCCATACACGGCAGGTGATCAGCAGCCAATGATACTGGCACGAGCACACTCCGACGTGACCTGGCAAGATAACGGCAATCATCCGTCAGCAGAAGTGTCCCCTGCCAGCTATACACCCACAGTGGCGGGTCAAAAGTTGCAAGTAGATAGGAGTGGTGCAAAGGGACGCGCAATCTCTCTCGTTATTATTCTACTGGGATTATTGCTCGTGCTTGGTGCCATGGTGTTCTTTGCTGTGCAACAGGGCGTCTTCGGTTTCCTTACAGGTCAGGGTACTAATGGTGATGCAGCAGCAACTCAGCAAGCGCAAGCAGTCGTCCAGCAGTATTATGACGATATCAATAGCCGCCACTATATGGCAGCCTACGACCTCTGGAAACACACACCACAGACGCAAACTTTTCTGGAATTCAAAACTGGTTATGTAGATACTGTGCATGACGATATTACGTTCAATAGTGTAACCCCACAAGATAATGGCACTGTGCGCGTTTCGGTCACAGTTGTGGCAACCGAGCGAGTACAAGTAGGAGTTACTAGGCAGAGCACCTATACAGGCTATTACATCGTTGGCCAGCAAAACGCCATATGGAAGATCTGGCAAGGCAGCCTCAACCCTGCCTGAGTAGCAATGGACGGTCGACTCTTCCTGCGAAGAATTAGCCGTTCATCTTTTTGTTTTTTTTGAGGAAAGGGCTAAAATAGAAGCACATGAATGAACAGGTGAGTAGAATAGAGCGCTTGCAGAGACGTGTCCAGAAAACAATGGTGCATCTTTGACCTGGCAAATAAAACAGCGCAGATAGCTAAGCTTGAAGAAGAGAGTGTGGCTGAGGACTTCTGGTCCGACAATCGTAGGGCGCAAGTACACATGCAACAACTGAACGCTCTGCGCGAGGAAACTTCGACTTGGGAGAGCATCGCCGCACAGTTGGACGACCTACACGCGTTGGCACAATTGCTGGAGGAGGAGCCAGACGAGCAGATGCAGGCCGAGGTTGACCAGTCGGTTACCACGCTCGAACACGAAGTTGAAAAACAGCAGTTCGCTTTAATGTTCAGCGGACCGCACGATGAGCGGAATGCCATTCTCAGCGTTCATGCCGGAAGCGGAGGGGTCGATGCTCAAGATTGGGCCGAAATGCTGCTGCGTATGTATTTGCGTTGGGCGGAACGGCATCGTTTTCGTGCAGAAATATACGACTATAACCAGGGTGAGGAGGCGGGGATAAAAAGCGCTACTATCGAGATAACGGGACGCTATGCCTATGGCTACCTTCGTTCAGAGGCTGGCACTCACCGTCTTATTCGCCTATCACCCTTCGACGCTGCTCATCGTCGTCATACCTCTTTCGCTAAAGTAGAGCTTATGCCCGACATCGAGGACACGATTGAAGTTATCATCCGTCCGGAGGATATTGAAGTAGACACCTATCGCTCGACAGGGGCAGGTGGGCAACATGTGAACAAAACCGACTCTGCTGTTCGTATGCGTCATATACCCACGGGAATCGTGGTGACCTGCCAGAACGAGCGTTCACAAATGCAGAATCGTGAGGTTGCCCTCAAACTACTCAAGGCACGTCTCTATGAACGGGAAGAGAAAAGACACGAGGAAGAAGCTGCCCGCCTCAAAGGTGAGCATATCCAGGCCGACTTTGGAACACAGATCCGTTCAGTGACAGTCCACCCCTACACTATCGTCAAAGATCATCGTACCAACTTCGAGTCGAGTGATACAGAGGGCTACTTGGCAGGAAACGTTGATCCTTTTATCCAAGCATATCTGCAAGAACAGGCCGGAGGCGTCTCTGCTGAGGACTAATCATGTGTTTGTCCTTGTGGACCACGATCCACAAAGACAAACATAGATACCTTTTTTCTTGACGTGACTGCTGACAGAGAAAGGGAGTTGTGGTATAATAGGAAAGGCATGGAACATACCTGCTGTGGGGATGCGGATGCAGCGGCGGAGGCTCCCCCTCGGCTAACATTCTTACGAAGCCTGGCATGATTCGCATAGCTGGGCAAGGCGATTATACCTCCAGAGAGAAGGAAGGAGGCGATTTCGTGGAAAATGCATTTCCTCGCTGTCGCAAATGTAGTGAAGGTGATCTGGTTCCGCTTTCGGATTTCGGTAGCCAGGGAGCTTCAATTGAGTACAAGGCATGGGTCTGTACCAATCCATCTTGTCTGTATAATATCAAAATACGCAATGGAGATATCATCATTAATGAACCCATTAGTGATGGCTCACTCCACTCCTATCGTAGTAGCCGTTCTTAAAAAGAAGGTGCGATGCAGTGTAGAGTAACGTGCATGTAAGGGAGTACTCCTGCGCTTGTGCGTCTAACTAAGGAGGCAAGAGAATCGTTGCACTTATTCTCCCCTTTGCCTCATAGTTTATATAGAGGATACTACACCATTCCACGATATAGGATGGTGTAGTATCCTCTATTTTGAGTTTTGGAGAAGACAATGTTTCTCATGCTAGAGTAGTAAGGAGTAGACGTGTTCAATCGGTTCTTTGGGCAGAAACCTCAAGAGGACCCGAAACGCGATGAAAATACTGAATCTGTGCCGGAACAACGCTTTAATTTTCTGAGTCGCACAAAACAACTCTTTAGCCGGGTGAGTAATGTCATCAAGCAAAGTGACACGATCAGCGATACATTATGGGATGATCTAGAAGAAGAACTGCTGGCTGCAGATGTTGGCCCCAGTACAAGTGCGTGGCTTATTGAGCGCTTGCGCCAGCGGGCGACAGATGAACACATGCGCACGAGCTCCCAGGTACAGCGTGCCTTACGAGAAGAGCTAGTGACGCTGTTGGGAAAGCCAGCACCACTTCGCTTCTCCAACCAATCTCCACTCACGGTTATCCTCATCATCGGTGTTAATGGCTCGGGCAAAACGACGAGTATAGCCAAATTAGCTTATCGTCTCACACGCGAAGGGCATCACGTGACTCTAGCTGCCGCCGATACCTTTCGTGCTGCCGCTATCGATCAGCTCAAGGAGTGGGGAAATCGCATTGATGTGCCTGTCATCAGTCAGAATCCTGGCTCTGACCCTGCCGCAGTGGTCTACGACGCTATCCAGGCCGCCCAAAACCGTGGCAGCGACGTACTGATTGTCGATACGGCAGGCCGACTGCATACAAAGCACAATCTCATGGAAGAGCTGAAAAAAATGAGCAAAGTCATCCAGAAGTTTATCGCGGATGGTCCCCATGAGTTGTTGGTAGTTATTGATGCCACCACCGGACAGAATGCCCTTCTGCAAGCGCGTAAGTTTGCTGAGGATATCGGGCTAACTGGAGTTATCATTACCAAATTGGATAGTACGGCTAAGGGGGGTTTTGCCTTCGCTGTGGCCGACGATCTAGGTGTGCCCATTAAATTCATTGGTACAGGAGAGAAAGTGGAAAATCTGGCACCCTTTGAGCCACAAAGTTTCGTGGCGGCGCTCTTCGCACAAGACTAACAGGGAGGTTTCTCATGGTCAAAGAAGCAGCAGTTCCCTCCACGGGACAAACATGGACACAGCCAGGCATGGATGGCATCGGCAATGTAGCCGTTAAATGCCCAAAGTGCAAGGAGATTCTCTACGGGCGTGACTGGGAGAAAAATCTCAGGGTCTGTTCTCGCTGCGACTTCCACTTTAAATTGACAGCGTATGCACGTATCGAACTGCTGGTAGATAGGGGCAGTTTTGTCGAATTAGATGCGGATATTATTTCTATTGATCCGCTCAATTTCGTGAGCCGCTCACAGCCCTACACTGCTAAACTCGGTGAAGAGCAGAACACTACCAACTTACACGAGGCGGTGGTAAGTGGTCACGCCACGATAGAGAAAAAGCCTCTTGCCCTTGCGGTGATGGATTTCCGTTTCATAGGCGGTAGCATGGGTTCAGTGGTCGGCGAGAAAATCACCAGAACTATCGAGTTGGGTATTGAACGGCGTATCCCCGTACTCATCGTCTCAGCTTCCGGTGGTGCGCGCATGCAGGAGGGGCTGTACTCGCTCATGCAGATGGTAAAAACGTCAGCAGCGCTCGCCAAACTGGGTGAAGCAAAAATTCCTTATTTTAGCCTATTAACCGATCCCACCGTTGGTGGCGTAACGGCCAGCTTTGCCACCCTGGGCGACGTGATTATCGCCGAACCAGGAGCGCTAGTTGGCTTTGCCGGACCTCGCGTTATTGAGGGATTTATGCACACGAAGTTGCCAGAAGGAGTCGTTTCCTCTGAGTTCGCACTGCAGCATGGCATGATTGATACAGTAATTCACAGGCGCGACCTACGTTACGAGCTAGGACGACTTCTCAACTTATATTTTTAGCTATATACAGGAGATTTGTATGCCTTATGACCTAGAATTTGAGAAGCCACTAGTAGAACTAGAGAAAAAAATGCATGCCCTGCAGCGCAAGGGAGACCACCTGAAGGCAGACGAGCGTGTTCAACTGCAACACATGGAGCGGGAATTGCGCTGGCGCACTGAGGAGATATATAAGAATCTCACGTCATGGCAGACAGTGCAGGTGGCACGCCATAAGGATCGGCCATATGCAGCCGACTACATTCGGCTACTGTGCGATGATTTCTTTGAGCTGCATGGTGACCGTGTCTTTGGCGATGACCATGCCGTCATGGCTGGCCCTGCTAAACTTGATGGTCAGAAGGTGATGCTTATTTGCCAGCAAAAGGGTCGCGACACCAAAGAGAAAGTATTTCGCAACTTCGGCATATCCCATCCTGAGGGCTACCGTAAAGCGCATCGCCTCATGCAGCAAGCAGAGAAGTTCGGCTTGCCCGTGATCTGCCTGATCGATACTTCTGGGGCCTCTCCCGCTTTAGAAGATGAGGAACGCGGTCAGGCCGAAGCAATCGCAGCTAACCTCTACCTGATGGCGCGTCTACAGGTACCTATACTTGCCGTAGTCATTGGCGAAGGAGGAAGTGGAGGAGCACTGGCTATCAGTGTTGCTGACCGCATCCTGATGTTGGAGCACAGCATCTATGCCGTCGCTTCCCCCGAAGCAGCCGCCTCCATCCTGTGGCGGGACACCTCATTCGCTCCCCAGGCAGCCGAGGCTATGCGTATCAGCGCACGCGAACTGCATCGGCTTGGCCTGATCGATGGGTTGGTTCCGGAGCCGCTAGGTGGTGCTCATCGCAATCATCGGCTAGCCGCTACTAATCTCAAAGCAGTGTTACTCAAACATCTGGCAGAGCTAAAACAACTCTCTCTTGACGAACTGCTAGAAAAGCGCTATCGCAAGTTCCGCACTATTGGCAAGCATGGCAAATCTGTAGGGTCAAACATGCTTCGTGCTAACACTTGACTTCTCTGTGTC
>JAFATZ010000356.1 GCA_019243675.1 Ktedonobacteraceae bacterium
CCCATCGCGGCATACTTGCTCGGCTTCTCCTCCAGGTCTTTGTTCCAAGTTTCTTGCGAAGCAATCTCAATGACCACGTGGGGGGCTGGCCCAGTCTTGCCGACCCGCCAACTGCGCACACGGCCCACCTTGACGCCTCTGATCACGGCAACATCAGGGGCGACTGGATGCTCTTTCCTATAGGCTGTCTGATAGAAGTTGAGATTGTAATACAGGCCACAGCGCTGTCCGGCAAACAGCACGGTCAAGATTCCTCTGAGATAATAGATCAGCGTGCTGTGATCTTCGGTTTCCCCCATCAAGTCCTCCTCGGTGGGGTGCATATCGTAGTAGTAGTAGGCTACCTCGTCTGTCATATCCTTGGCCATGGCGTGCTCTCCCTTGTGGACTATACCGTCACTGACTACGTTGCCTCTGCCCCACTTTGCTCGTAGTGAGAAGCTCTGTCTTCCCAGTGGGTCAACAGTTCCCTTCTGCTGAGTCTATATTACCATACCCTCAAAGCTTTTGCAACAGCCCTGCTACTTGCCTCAGCGCTTTCCCATTCTAAAAATCGGCTGAAGAAAAGAGGTGAAAAAGAAGAGTCATTCCTGATCGGTCACTGTTCCCTTGCTTAGAATGGGAAAGCCCTGGACTGCAAGAAAGGCTCCCATCATTCTAGTCTGTCTGTTGAGCTACCCAGAAAATATCCGTTGGCATCCGCTCCTGGAGAATATCTTCCATGCGCACTTGCACACCCAGTTTTGTGGTTGGATGTGTGAGGATATAGAACTTTTCCTGGCGGATGGCGTCGAAGACCATCTCTGCTACCTGGGAGGGTGCTAGTCCTCCCTCCATCAACTGGCGCAAGGTCTGTACCACAGCGTCCATCTTAGGACTCATGCGCTGCTCTTCTGGCGCATTTTGTAAGGCTTGTGGACGATTACGCTCTGCATCCAAGATACGGGTGTTCACCAATTCAGGGCACAGCACTGAGGCCTTGAGCTTGGCTCCTCGTGCTGCTAATTCGAGGGCCAACGTCTCGGAGACCGCGACGACCCCATGCTT
Organism: Ktedonobacteraceae bacterium; assembly: GCA_019243675.1. Lineage (GTDB taxonomy): Bacteria > Chloroflexota > Ktedonobacteria > Ktedonobacterales > Ktedonobacteraceae > JAFATZ01. The sequence goes on from JAFATZ010000356.1 coordinate 1,048, forward strand.
GCTCACCGAGTAAATGCCTGCACCTCCACCCGAGATGAGACCAGCTGCAGAGGCGGTGTTGACGATATGGCCCTCGGTGTCTTGCATGAGCATCCGGGGAATAAAAAAGTGTAGGCCATAAATGACTCCCCACAGGTTGACGCCCAACACCCACTGCCAGTCGGCCAAACTGCTCCCCCAGACGGTTGTGCCAGCACTGACTCCGGCATTATTGAACAGGAGATGCACGGCTCCATAGGTAGTAAAAGCTCGCTGAGCCAAGTTCTCGACATCTCGGGCTTGGGAAACATCGGTGCGTACAGCCAATACCTCGGCACCCCTGGCCTTCAGTTCCTCCTCAGTTTGCTTGAGGGCACTCTCCTCGATATCAGCTAACACGACCTTCATGCTCTCTTGCACACACTTTCCGGCCAGCGCACGTCCGATGCCGCTAGCCGCTCCCGTGACAACGGCCACTTTGTCTTGGAAATCCTTCATTCTGCATCTTACCTTCCTTACAGAGCGAGCCTTGCTCGAAGGCTTGAAACCAGTCAGTAGCCATCTCTTTGAATAGTTACAGCCGAGCATTCATTAGAAATGAGCAAGTACCGCACCGATAATTGAGATGACGGCGAATAATATCACAAAGACAATAGTGATATTGAAAATCAAGCGCTCTACGCCACGCCGCGTCTTGAACACAGAACCAGCGCTACTCCCACCGAAGGCACTGCCCAATCCTGCTCCACGCGCCTGCATAAGGATAAAGGAAATCACGGCAATAGAGAGGATAATCTGTATTATTCTGACCACCTGGAGCCACTGCTGAACCAAGGACATCTTCTCGCTTTCGTATATATTCACACAAAGAAATTTCCTGAAGATTATATCATACTACCCGTCGGGAGACAATCAAATCTGATGAGCGCGTTCATGGCAGGCCGGGCACAGCATAACAAAATGCTGCGGATTGTAGCGATCAAACAGAGGAGCATAATACACGGTGTGGAGCTGTAAAGCGGCGAATTGCTGCTCACACTGGGGACACACGTTTTTGGCCTGTTCGCTCAGCGTTCGTTTCAAATACCCCATCTGTTTCACGTGAAACACATCGAGGCTCACATGGAAGAGAAACCCCACTAGAATAAGCGCCAAGAGGCGCGAATGGGTGCGCACGGCGAGCAACAACAGCAAACCTAGCACAAGCGGATGATGCAGCAGACGAGCTTCCGGCAACTGCGGAGGATCAGCCTGTCCGAAGTAGCGCAAGGCTGCCTTCAAGCTAAGCGTGCGATGCACTACCGCGTGCCACAGATAGTGATCAACGTCAATAAAAATGCTTGCCGCCAGCGGAATCCAGACATCAGTTTTGAGCCACGGCAATGCAATCAGTGCTGCCGCGCTCGATAGTTTTACATGTTCCTGTGTACGCATGCAGATTTTCTTCCCTTCATGTTTAACAAACCGTTGCGCTTTATCATAAATTTATGACTATTTAAGCTTATATGGTCATATTTGTGCTGATGAAATGGGAGATTGTCAAGAGGATTTTCTACTATAATATACCATCCACTCAGAAAACATGCGAAAAATGTTCTCACTACTACCATAAAGTCTTAAATCAGAAGCCTTTTTTATCAGTGTGTGGAGTAAAAAAACCTTGTGTTATGCAAAGAAATATGGTACACTTATATTGAGCAAGGACATATAGATGAGATATAATAATATCTCGTTTTTTACTCACTTCGCTCTTGATTAATTACTTTATATGTAGGTAGCAAGTCTATGCACGAGAACGAGGGACAATTCATCGAACTACGCTTCTGGTTTGATTTGGACGCTCCATGTGAAGAAGACAGTACGGACGGTCCATTTGAAGAAAGCCATGCAATTGATCACGTTGATGAGCAGGGATTTGTGGATACAGAGAAGCTTAAGGGTTTAGGATATATCGCTGATCTTAAACCCATTCCGAGGCTGGTAGATTTGGGTAAAAAATGGCAGGAATGGTATGAGAGGTGGGGAGGGAAGCTCTTTCCTCCTATGAAGCTTATTCTGTAGCGCCTTGTATATTTGTGCATGTACCGCGTCACCTCTTTAAAAAACGGTTGCAAGGCCGTGCTTGAGGCAGACCTTACAGCGCATTTGCTCATGTAAAGTCTGCCTTTTGGCATGTAACCACCTCCACGGAGAGGAGGAAAATGCTGTTAGCGCATCTCATGGGCAAAGCGCACTATGAACGAGCAGGGCCTTAAACCGCGAAGTGACCTTTCCTTCTTTGTTTGTGACTTCGATAACACTTTCTGCATCCTGCGTTTCGCGGACGAACCAGTCGAAGAGGCGCAGAGCTTGGCGTATAGTTTCAGCACGGGTGCTTGCGCCAATGTTCTCTTTAATCAGATCGAGACGTTCGAGCGCCTCGGGTGAAAAGTCGAGTTGAACTCGTTCCTTTACGGGCCTTTCGCGCTGCTTTTGCGGCGCGGGTAGTTCTTTCACAGTATCACAATCTTGCGTATTATCCCTTTCTTTGTTCTTGGGGTCAAATGTTCTTGATCTGTTTGACATTGGGGCCTCTCCATTCGATGGGAACATGGCATCCTCCTAGTTCTCTAAAACTTTTTTCTTTCAACTTTACCGGGGAGAAGGAGTTCCGCGTAACGACAATGAGAGGATTGCATAAGCAAACTGCCAGTAATCAGGCATATAATGAACGATATGAGCATAAGGGTGATAAAGATTTTCCATCAAGGTAGCCTCTTTTTCTGCTTACTATGTAGAAAAACGAATTTATACCTAGAACGCGCAATACATCAGGACGAGTAGTCAAGGATATGACATTACAGCTTTCCTTGAAAGCAAGAGTAATGGGTGTAGTGCTATCGGTATTTCCTCCTTTTGTTTCCCTATCGTAACAGGTAGGACACAGTAATGTATGTGCAAGCGTGCCCATTGGTGCCATAAGAGTGTCATAAGAGTGTCGTGTTGTAAGTATACTATTTAAACTTCCATAAGTCAATGTTTTTTTGGTAGAAAAAAGACATTTTTTGGCATAATTTCCAGTATATTAACGTGCTATACTTGACATAGGAAAACGATTGTACCAGGCTTTATTGGGAACTACTTCTGCATTGTATGAGTATTTTTTATAGGTATTACCAAATTTACAAAATTTATATGACACATGCATAGGAGGAATTTATTCCATGCAGCAATCCGACCAACAGCAATCCAACCAGCAGCATACTAATCGCCTTTACCAGCTTTATGCCAACGGGCTTTTTGTTGTCAGTTTCGTCATTCTGCAAGGGTTTCTCTCCGTATCTCAGCGTGATGTTGATGAGCCGATTTTTCTCTCTGTACTTGCATTTGCTATCTCTCTCCCTCTCCTTAGTATTATTATTGTCCTTCATACGATGGAGGAACGATACAAATACGGTGTTCTTAACAGAAAGATTGTAAGACTCGTGCAGACTGCGTTTTTTGTGGGTATCGCTGTAGCAGTGCTTGGTATTGATGCAGCGCTCTGGCACATCTCTTGGGTCATAGGAATCGTCTTCTTTGCAGTCCTGGTCGTGGTAATTGCCCTCATTGCGGCATACGTTTATCATCTCCATGACCATCCAGGCAGTAATAACTCTGATGAAACGTAGCAAGCCCTGAAGGATTACTACAAGCCACTTCGTACGGAAAGCTATAGAGGAGCACACCTCACACCCCTACCGCTAGAATTAGAGGGTCTTATGGCATTTTTTGATATAATTTACTACAAATTGGTATACATCCCTCACAATGTCATCTCATAAGAACAAAGAGAAAATCTATCTTTGTTGCACTTTTTCTTATAATGATTGACATATACAACGTTTGCTGTTATTCTTATTATATGGCAGAGGATACTCTAAGGCGTTAGCGAAATGGTGAGGGAGATGGATTCACCCCAAACATGGCGCGAATTATTAGGCATAATTATCAAGGACTCTAGTGAGCGACAGCGGATCGCCGTTGCAATGAACATGCACCCGCTCACCTTGAACCGCTGGGCCAATAACACATCGACTCCACGCATCGCCAATCTACGTCGTTTGCTTGATGTGTTGCCTCACCATTATGAGCGTCTGCTTGCCTTGATCGAGGAAGAGTTTCCCGGCTTCTCTTCTGAGAGTGGACAAAATGCCTTCAGACAGCCTGAAGCACTTGTTATTCCCTCCGAGTTTTTTACCCGCGTCATGCATACCGCAGCGTGTCTTCCTAAACAACTGCTCTTCCCGTTACTGGGCAACCTGCTCTTGCAGCAGGCCCTTGAACAACTGGACCCGCATCGTCTTGGTATGGAAATCATTATAGTGCGTTGTATGCCTGCTAGCCCTGATGGTAGGATACATAGCCTACGTGAGGTGCTAGGCAAGGGCAATCCCCCTTGGAAGAGAGACTTCGAGCGGCAGGGTATCCTGGTGGGAGTCGAGTCGTTGGCAGGATATGCGGCTTTCTCAGGTCGTCTTCAGGTCAATCAGAGACTCAGAGAGGGGGGTGGTCTCTCTGTTGGTTATCTTGGTCCATGGGAACAGAGCGCTGCTGCTGCTCCCATGATGCGTACAGGAGAGGTTACTGGCAGTCTTCTTGCCATAAGTACACAGCCTGACTACTTTGTGCCTGCTCAATGCACGCTCCTTGAGAACTACGCTGAGTTGTTCACAGTGGCCTTCGTTGCCCGAGACTTCTACCCACTCGCGTGCATCGAACTGGGTGTCGCGCCTTCTTATGAGGTGCAGTATCCATATCTCTCTCAGTTTTGGCCACGAGTTGCTGGAATTATGAAAGAGCATGCACAAAATGGGCATTCTCTCTCGACCCTTGAGGCCGAGCAAATAGTTTGGCGACAGATCGAAGAGGAACTGCTACAACTACCATTTGGTGACGAGTAACACAATGCACAGTTTAAAGAACTGGAGTTTTACATGACAACACCCGTTGAGCCGCCCACAGATGGCAATGTCTATTTTAACGACCCAGAGAGCGGTGCAGAAATGGCTCGCTTAATTGATCAAGACCGTCTTATCACCCAAGGCATGGGCGGACCTCTGCCTGAGCAGTCGAATGACTTTGCTGATATGCACCGTATTCTGGATATTGGCTGTGGTCCTGGGGGTTGGCTCTTGGATATCGCCTTTGAGCACCCAGAGATTGAGGCGGTGGGCATTGATATTAGTCGAGCGATGACTGACTATGCGCGTGGACGAGCCAAAGTGCAAGGGCTACACAATGCTACTTTCCACGCAATGGATATGCTCCAGCCCTTGCAGTTTCCTGATCACTTTTTTGATCTCGTCAACGGGCGCTTCATCGCGTTTTTACCCATAAAGGCATGGCCGTCATTTCTGCAAGAGTGTCTGCGTGTCACCCGACCTGGAGGAAGTATCCGCCTCACAGAAAGTGAGTGGTGGAATTTCAGCACGAGTCTTGCGCTAGAGCAACAGCTAGGGATGATTATACACGCATTGAAGAAAGGGGGACAGAGCTTTTCCCCAAGTGGAAACCTTGTTGGAATTACGCCCATGTTGCGGTCTCTACTACGTGATGCTGGTTGTGTCAACATCCAACATAAAGCACACACAATTGACTACTCCTTCGGGGAAGAAGTTCATCAGGCCTTTTGCAAAGACTTTGCTTTGAGTTCCCGATTTATGCAACCTTTTATATTTAACAGTGGAGTCGCTACGCAAGAAGAACTCGACCAGATTCAGCAGCAACTGGAGTTGGACATGATGCAGGAGGATTTCCGTGCTATTATGTTTATCCTCACTGCATGGGGTCAGAAGCCGCAGTAACCGCTGGCTACGGTAGCATATGGGTCACCGCCGGAAGTGTTCTGCTAGAACAACCAAGAACTCTCTGCTCATTTTTTGTTTGCCTCACAATGTCGTACAATGCGTAAGTCAGTGAAAAGATAGACACATTGGGAGAACAATACATGTCAGAGGCACAAGAGCAGTATAAATATACAAATCGGCTAATTAATGAAACTAGCCCGTATCTACTACAACATGCGCATAACCCGGTTGACTGGTACCCGTGGGGCGAAGAGGCGCTGCAGAAGGCGCGGCAAGAGGATAAGCCAATTCTGCTCAGCGTTGGTTATTCTGCCTGTCACTGGTGTCATGTGATGGAACGTGAGTCGTTCGAGAACGAGGCGACCGCGCAGTTGTTGAATCGGTATTTTGTAGCTATCAAAGTGGACCGCGAAGAGCGGCCAGATATAGACGTTATCTATATGCAGGCGGTCCAGGCTTTGACCCAGCAGGGTGGTTGGCCCATGACGGTGTTTTTGACACCCGACGGCCGTCCCTTTTATGGCGGTACCTATTTCCCGCCGGATGATCGCAACTACGGGCGCGGGCAGGTGATGCCGAGCTTCTCACGCGTGTTGTTGAGTATGGCCGATGCCTACGCCAACCGTCGCCAGGATGTGGAGAAGCAGGCAACGCAGTTCGCAGATTACCTCAATCAGCGTAGCAATACGCCGTTGCGCCGAATGAATATTCATCCAATGGAAACAGCGTCTCCAGAGATGTTGAGTAGCGCTAGTCAGGCGCTAGCCTCTGAATTTGATGCTCAATGGGGTGGTTTCGGAAATGCTCCTAAGTTTCCCAATACCATGTCGTTGGAACTTCTGTTACGCATCCACCTGCATCGACTGCATGGTGAGATCACTACATCCCCGCAGATAGCGGAATTGGAGATGGTCGAGGTGTCACTGCAACACATGGCCAATGGCGGTATCTATGACCACCTGGGTGGTGGTTTTCATCGCTATTCGGTAGATGCCGAGTGGCTAGTGCCGCACTTCGAGAAAATGCTCTATGATAACGCTCTGCTCAGTCGCGTCTACCTGCACGCCTATCTGGTGACAGGCAACCTTTTCTACCGACGCATCGCTGAGGAGACGCTCGACTATGTAGTGCGCGAGATGACATCACCGGAGGGCGGCTTCTACTCGACGCAGGACGCCGATAGCGAAGGCGAGGAGGGCAAGTTTTTCACCTGGACGCCACAAGAGATCAAGCAGGCACTGCCCCCTGACGATGCAGAACTGTTCATGCGCTACTACGATGTCACGCAGCGTGGTAACTTTGAGGGCAAGAATATTCTCCATGTCCAGTCGCCAAATACACAGGTGAGCGAGGAAGTGCTGCAAGAGTCCCTCCGGCGCAGCCGCGATGTGCTCTTTCGCGTGCGTGAGCAGCGCATCAAGCCAGGGCGAGACGAGAAAATTCTTACATCGTGGAACGGGCTGATGCTGCGCAGTTTCGCAGAGGCTGCACGCTATCTCAAACGCGCCGATTACCTACAGGTGGCAGTACGCAATGCCAGTTGCTTGCTTAGTGAACTGCGCCGGGATGGTCGGCTCTTGCGTACGTATAAGGATGGACGAGCAAGTCTACACGGCTATCTGGCAGACTACACGTTCCTCGCCGATGGCTTGCTGGCACTGTACGAAGCAAGCTTCGACCCACGCTGGTTTGTGGAGGCACGCGCTCTCATGGATGGGGCCATCACGCTCTTTGCCGACGAGCAGAATGCTGGCTTCTTCGATACCGGTAGCGATCACGAGGCTTTGATTAGTCGCCCGAAGGATATTATGGACAATGCTCTTCCTGCAGGCAATAGTGTGGCCTGCGATGTCTTGTTGCGTCTGGCAGCTTTCAGTGGTGAACCATCTTATCGCCAGCATGCCGATGCCTACTTACAGCCCCTTGCCGAGATCATGATCCAGCATCCCCAAGCCTTCGCACATGCCCTTGGCGCGCTGGATTTTGCCATCTCGGGCAGCAAAGAGATTGCGGTTATCGGTACAGCACGTGCCGAAGATACCCATGCTCTGCTCGAAGTCGTTAACAGCCAGTATCTACCTAATAGTGTCCTGGCTTGTGGTGCTCCCGACGATACTCAGTCCAGAGCAGCGATTGCATTGCTCGCAGACAGACCTCTGAAAGATGATAAGCCGACAGTATATGTCTGTCAGAATTTTGCTTGTCAGGCTCCTGTTACTACAGCGGAGGAGCTAGAGAGCCTGCTATAGCAATATGATCGTCAATCATGACCCCAGGTCAAGAGCTGCCACCCTTCACTCCAGGGCTATTTAAAAGTCGCCTTTCCTCGCAGGCCCGCTTGCGGGCCGACGTGAGCAGAGGGACAACTTTTAAACAGCCCTGCCCTTCACCATCCCACATTATGTAAAATAGCTCACACTATGCTAGTGACATACATCATGGTCTAGTAGTCGTGATGATGCTACTCTTGTTCTTAGATAAAAAAAGAGGAGGAACCACTCATAGCCCTGCAACGTCAATAATCATAGCTCTAGTAACGCCAAATAAATAGGACAAATGACATGTGTCTCTTTAAAGACGATAATCTATACTCTTTTACATAAGAAAGTAGTGAGTGCATATTAGTTATGTGCGAGTCGAAATAGAGCCTAATGGCGTAGGCAGAGGGCAAAGCAAGGAGAAAACAATGGGTATCAGTATGGAGAACTCTCCGCGCGAGATGAGTCTAACCTCTTTAGCACACCGTTCTTTTGAAGAAATGAGCAAGTATCGCCGCAAAGAGCCTAGTGATGACCGCTACTGTCTGGAAATTGTGCGGCGTGCCGTGCTCCAAGGTGACGATGAGGCGTGGACTGTACTGTACAGGCAATTTAGTGAAAACCTGCGTCTCTGGTTCCGCCGCCACCCTTGGAAGGATATGGTGCTACAATATGAACAAGAAGAGCACTACGTGGACCTGGCCTTCGAGCGCTTCTGGAAGTCTGTGCGTAAGCAAGAGTTGTCCTTTACCACACTGGCAGCGGCAATGAGCTACCTGCATATGTGCCTGAACTGTTCCGTTATGGACATGGTGCGTGATGGTACGCGACCTAAGGAGGCACCATTGCCCGATTATACGCAGGCCAATGCGCCAGAACCTCTCGTAGAGGATCTCTATCACGAGAATGAGGTATGGGAGGCTATGGAGAGATTGCTGCCCAATGACAAGGAGAAACGTCTAGCCTACCTGCACTTCCACTGCAACCTCAAAGCACGCGAGATCATGCAGTTTTGCCCTGGCGAATTCGGTAGTGAGCACGAAATTTATCGCTTGAAACGTAACGTTATAGACCGTCTCATACGTAATAAAGATAAGTTCCTATGGAGACTGGGGGGAAGTGAGAGCTGAGTTAAGGTATTTTATACTTGTCACTCACCTCGAAAATGGACCGCAAAAAAAGGGGGTACACATCGTTCAGATAGTAATACACGAATTCTTTACCAGCAACACACATTGCTTTGGTGCTCTGGTATATGTGAAAGCCATATAGATACGAGGGAGAGTTATGACGGATTGTAACAACTCAATGGCCCCCAATGACGAGGAACTTTTGAGCTACGCGCTTGATGATGAGCCTCTGCCTAGAGAAAAAGAAGGGCATCTCGCTTACTGTTTTATTTGCCAGCAGCGACTTGATGACTATAAGCGAACGCATGCCTATCTACTGACAAGGCTCTATCGCACACAGTGCCCGAGTGCGACGATGCTCAACTACTACTGTGCTGACTTATTAGCCATGGATCAAGTTCCTTCTATAGAGAGTCACTTGCATGCCTGTCCATTGTGTGCTAATGAAGTCGCTATGATCCGCCAAACTCTCGCTAACTTTGACCCATTTCCCCCAGAAGACGAAGCATCTGCAATGCCTATCACCGCTCGTCACATCATCGCTAGCCCAGTTCCCCAGCGGCGCACCTCGGCTGCTGCACGGAGCATAATTCGAGAGGGGGAGTGGTCGCAGCAGTATCGAGCTGAAGCACTCGGTATCTTGCTCCAGTTCTCATACTCCAGCAACGGCGACAATCTCCTCTTGGGTGTCTTCAGCAACGGCTATGTGGTGAGCGAAACCAATACCTGCGAGGGTATCGTCGTTGATCTGTACCGGGCTGTCGATTTCCAGTTGATGCAGGGCCTAGCGCGCCCCAGCAGCCCAAGTCAGCAACATAGTACAATGCCATTACAGATTACCCAGATAGACGATCTGGGTAACATAGTCTTTAATGCCATTCCTGGTGGTAAATACACTATGGTTGTACATCTTCCAGATTGCGACGTCATTATTGAAGACTTGACCATTTCATAGTATTGCGCACTAGTGTTTGAAAATCTAGCGTTTTATAGACTTTTATAGCGTTTTCTTGCAGGATGGACTCACTCGTAATGCTTCATGCTCTTGCTGCCATTGTGCTAATGCACGCTTATACGGCTGCAACAAGGGCAAATCTGATTTTTCCACATCCAACACATAACGGAATCTGCCACCTTTGAACGGCTTGCCGAACATCTCCATTTTTGCACTGTAGGCCATTTCAATACCTGTCACCGTTTCGCTCGTGGCGTAAATCTTGGTGATGATCACCCCTTGAGCACCAAGCTTGGCCATTTCTAGTGCTGTGCCACGTAAGAGTTTAAACAAGAAATGGAGTTGGTTCAACCTGCGAATGGTATCAGTTGAGCCAATATCTTTTACCGCGCCAGTACTCTTCACCAGACACTCCACCGCTTTTCCAGCCTCAAAACACTCTAGGTCATGAGCGGTAATGTCCTTCCCCCGTATCTCTCCATGCATAAATGCCATCATCCGCTCATGCCTGAGTGGCTGGATATGAATGTAGGCGACGACTTTTCCGCGCCACTTGACAATGTAATTTCCTTCTGGACATGCTTCAATCAAGGACTTTCTTGCTTCGGCTGAAGTTGTGAAACCAAACAGACTTGCCGCAACTTTGTATATTCCTGCCGCATCATCAGGAGT
>JAFATZ010000442.1 GCA_019243675.1 Ktedonobacteraceae bacterium
GGATCACCGATGATGTGACCAATCGCGCTCTCCACCTTGCCTACTACCTTGTTCACTCCACCTTTCAATTGGTCTTCTTTTGCCTGAGTACCAAGATCTTTGTTCTGTTCTTCCATTGTAGTTTCCTACCTTTCTGAATTATCTGTACGCACCTTTGACATCAACGTTCATGAAAAAATACGTGAGACAAAGTATGCGTGAAGACATTTGCCTTTATCACGTTCGTGCTCTTTCATTAGTTTCAACGCCCTACTTCGACTCTAGAGCACGGACAAGAATCTCAGAGATATCCTCAATCTTGAGCTGCTCTTCAGCTTCCACACCTTTGACGCCATCCTCGAACATGGTAATGCAGAAAGGGCAGGCGGCTGCTAGTACCTCTGCCTCGGTGTCCAGCGCCTCCTTGACGCGCGCCTGGTTGACTCGTTTGCCAATCCTCTCCTCCATCCAAGCTCTTCCACCTCCGCCGCCGCAGCAGAAGCTCTTGTTGCGATGGCGGCGCATCTCGGTGACACCGTTGCTATTGAGCACATTGAGGACGCGGCGCGGCTCGTCGTACACATCGTTGTAGCGCCCGATGTAGCAGGGGTCGTGGTAGGTCAGCTTACGCTTATCGAAGCCCTGGGGCAGGGTGAGCTTCCGCTCGGCGAGCAGCATGTCAATAAAGACACTATGGTGAAGCACCTCGTAATTGCCGCCGAGTTGCGGATACTCGTGCTTAATCGTGTTAAAACAGTGAGGGCATGCGGTAATAATGATGTGATGCTTACTGCTAGCGGCATGCGAGCCATTGCTTGCGGCATGCCCGTTCATGCTTATATATTCATTGTCCTGATTTGCAACATTGAAGCCGTAGCCATTGAGCGTCTCGATGTTCTGCTGCGCCTGCATTTGCCACAAGTATTCGTTGCCAATGCGGCGTGCAGGGTCACCTGTGCAGGACTCTTCGGGACCGAGGATGGCAAAGTTGACGCCAGCCGCTTGCAGTATCTTGGCAACGGAGGTGGCTACCTTTTTGTTGCGCTGGTCAAAAGAACCCATGCAGCCAACCCAGTAGAGCACGTCGGCATCGGGGTTCTCGGCCAGCAGAGGAACACCGAGGTCAGCCGCCCACTCGGCGCGCTTCTCGTTGCTGATCTCCCAGGGATTCCCATTGCGCTCAATGTTGTTGAATAGCGAGGTAACTTCCGGCGGGAAGTCGCTCTCCTCCATCACCAGATGGCGGCGCATATCCACGATCTTGGGCACGTGCTCAATAGACACAGGGCAGACCTCCATACAAGCCATACAGGTTGTACACGCCCACAAAGCATCCTTGCTAATGATACCGCCAACCATTGGTTCGTGATGTGCCTCTACCTCATCTTTTGTCTCGTCCGCCTTCACAGCAGCAACGCCAAGTTTAGCGTAGACGGAGTTCTCGCCCAGAATCGCGGGACTCTGTACGAAGAGAGCTTCTTTGACGCCTAGAATGATCTCTTTGGGGAAGAGTGGTTTGCCCGTATTGGACGCTGGACACATGGTATTGCAACGTCCGCACTCGGTACAGGCATAGCCATCGAGCAACTGTTTCCACGTGAACTGTTCCGGCTTGGAGACGCCGTAGTCGTCGCGCTCTTCAAGGTTTTCCATAAGCGGCAGAGCGCCCTTTGGCTTGTAACTGCGGAAGAAGACGTTGAAGGGTGTCGCCAGTAGGTGTAGGTGTTTCGAGCGCGGCAAGTAGATGAGGAAGCCCAGTACCGTGAGCATATGTGCCCACCAGAAGAAGCGGTACCAGATAGTATTGGCAGAGCTGCCCCAACTTAGGAAGAGCGGGCCAAAGAATGCGCCTATCGGCGTCCAGGCAGTGCCATTGCTGGCGGCATACTCGAAGGTCTCGACGAGCGATAGGGTAACGATAACCAGCAGGATCAAGCCTAGGATGATAAAGCCGTCCCAGGGGCCGTGTAGGAAACTATTGAGCTGTTTGGGACGTATCACGCCGCGCCGGAACGCGAAGACGAGCAGGGCGAACAGCACAAAGATAACAAAGGCGTCCAATACGGTGGCAAAGACACGGTTATCCCCAAGCAGTGGCAACGAACCATTAAAAGCTCCCAGCAGCAGATTGAGCAAGCCGAATTGGATAACGATAAAGCCCCAGAAGGTCAAGAAATGTGCAATACCAGGG
>JAFATZ010000019.1 GCA_019243675.1 Ktedonobacteraceae bacterium
TCGCGCCACCCGTTAGCCATCCGTCAATGTGAAATACTTCTCCTTTGAGTGTCACGACCGACGAGAGAGGCACATCGTGAGCAGAGGAAACACGCAGCGCTATGGCCCAGGCTAGCAGTACTTGTGCCGTCCCGACATCCTTAACGATGACTATGCCTCGCAGTATGCTATGGAAGAGAGGGACATATCTCTGCTCACATTGCACAAATTGCCAAGCCAGACCAACAACACGCTCCTGTAAAGCAGGTGTTTCAGCCAGAAAACGATGCAGTACTGTTTCTTCGGCCTGTAGTGAACTCACCTCGTCGGTAGTGACTTCGTGTTGCTCTCTTTCCAGCCAGACAACCATTGCTTTGCCCGCTGAGGCATTGCTCAAGTACTCAAGGCAACGGTAAGCGTCTTGCAAGGTCTGCACTGCTACCGCTTGCATATAGGCACCTAGGGCAGCCTCAAGGGCGGATTCTAGGCCAGCAGGTGCGACTCCAAGTTGGGGGATAGGGCCGAGCACGCCACTAAGCTTTCCCGCTGGCGCACGCATTACTGTACGTACGCCATCGCTATATCCGCTCAAGCTTTGCCGCCAGTTTTTTAGCATGTTCACGCGATCTGATACGCTACGTCGCTGGCGTTCTGCTTCTGCAAGCGTGGATTTCAGGCGCTCCATCTCCTGCTGTGCATCGGCAATGGCACGCACTATGGTTTGCTTGCGCTGACCTATCTGTTGTTCCTCGTCACGCAGTGTATTCAATTGGGCGCGTTCTTCAAGCTGGCGCGTCTCTACTGTACGTAGCGCTTGTTGAGAGTCAGCGAGGCTATCGCGTCGAGTCGCTAGAGCACGATTGCGCTCCCCGAGTTGCTTCTGCAGCCGCCCAAGCTCGGTTTGACTGGCTCCTAGCCGTGCCTGCACCTGAAAGAGGTCGCTCTGAGCATTGCGCAAGCGGCGTTCATCCATCTCATACTCTTTTTGTGACTCGGCCACCTGCGTCTCTCGTGTCGCCAGAGCTGCACTTTCTGTATCTACTGCCTCGTCGGCAAGGTCGCACTGTTCCTCAAGATCAATCGTCTGCTTCTGCACAGCAATCAGTCGTGTACGCAAACGTCGCTCTTCCTGTTGGGTATCGCTACGCTGCTGCTCCAGGTGCATGAGACGTTCCTCGTTGACAGCGAGGTCGCGTTCAAGCTTCTGCAGCAGCTCATGTGCTGCCTCAGATGCGTTGCGCGCTTCGCTAATACACGCCTGGGCCTGCTGGCGATCTGTTCGTAATGCGCTGACTTGTGCGTCTAGTGCTTGCAGAGATTGCTCTAACTGGCGAACTTGTTGGGCCTGCTCTTGCTCTGCACGCTCCGTACCCTGCTGGGTAGCTCGTAGCCGTCGCCATTGCAGGGCATACCAGTTGAGCAACACTTCTTGCAGTTCATTGCTCAGTTTTCCATATTCGATAGCTCGCTGGGCCTGCTCGGCTAGAGGAGCTAGGCGCGGTTCGATTTCGCCTACAATGTCACGGATACGCTCCAAATTCTGCTCTGTCTGCCGCAAACGCGTCTCGGCATCGGCGCGCTGCACCTGAAAGGGACGAATACCTGCCGCGTCTTCAAACAGGCCACGGCGCTCTTCAGCACGGAGACTGAGAGCAGCGTCGATTGAGCCTTGCCCGATAACTGTATAGGAATCGTGGCCGATACGCGCTTGCGCCAGCAACAAGACCACGTCTTTGAGGCGCACTTTCTGTTTATTGATCAGGTATTCATTCTCGCTGGAGCGGAAAGAGCGCCGTGTCACGCTAATCTCGCTATATTCCGAGGGGAGCCAGCCTGTACTATTATCGAGAGTAAGCGATACCTCCGCCATACCCAGAGCAGAGCGCCCATGACCGCCGACAAAGATGACGTCGTCGCTCTTCTTGCCACGCAATTGACGTATGCTCTGCTCACCCAGCACCCAGCGTACGGCATCGGCCACATTTGATTTGCCTGCGCCGTTTGGTCCCACAATGGCGGTTATGCCCGGACTGAATTCTAGCAGAGCACGCGAAGCGAAGCTTTTGAAGCCTAGCATTTCTAAGCGTTTGAGATACACGTTAGACACCCATCTTCTAGGGCCGTACCTGTTGCATCAACTGAGCAATCACCTGGGCCACTTTCTCGCTGTGCCAGTAGCTCTGGTGAGCCACACTAGACTGTATAAAGGCAAGGACGCTTTGCCTGAAAGGTTCCGCCAAGGCAGTTAAGAGTCCTTCCAGCAATGACTCTTCCGACAGATCAACAGGGACTAGCACATCTTGGACATCAACGTATTTCTTGCTCCCTTCGACCAGCTTTGGTAAGACCCCTTCTAGAGTGCCGGCAATAGGATCACCCGGATGCACGAAGTTACGCCAAGGCAACTGGTTTCCTTTCAACTCCTGCTGAAGGTAATCGAGAAGTTGCTGCAAGCGGGGAGTGATATCATGTGTGCTCTGCTCGGCACTGTCATGCTTCACATCGAGCAGGCTAAAGATGCCAACAGGTGCGCCCATCGTGGAGACGCTCCTCAGGCAGACGCCTTGCTTTGGATCAGGTGAGTTGCCGCTGACGCCGTATATCATGTCTCGAATGGCCATAGCGCTGTCATGACCACTTACCCCCGGCTCGTCCCAGCGAGGGCTTAACAGCAGATCGAGGAAGATCACTGCTCCCAGACTGTGACCAACAAGATGCAGACTATCTCCTGAAGAGGCATTTTTTAGCTTTGCTGTCGCCTGAGCTATTCTATCGACCACCTTGCCACCGGAATAGCGGCTGAGATAGAGCACGAAGTCGCCTGTAAAGCGTATCAGGTCCATCTCACGTATCTGCTTGAACCACAGCTTGTCCCATAGTGCTGATGCTTGATACTCAAGGCGAAGTTCGTTCTCCCGTTGATCCATTACATCGCCCCAGTATATCATAATTGGCTCAATGGAAAGCGAGGACTGCCGGATGTTTTCTTTGATAAGCGCAAAAAGCTTATCAGCATAAGAAGGTGTAATATTTTGATAGCGCGTGTCGACCCCATGAATGAACAAAATGTAATCGGTAGTCATTGACACATTTCTCCTGATGTCATATCTAAAGACAAAAATTTCTTCTTAATTATACTCTACTGCCGAACCACCCACCCCCGAGATTTTGAGAAGAGGTGTTACATGCCCCCCTTACCGCTTCCTACTCAATAGTTATGACAGTGCTTCTACTATCTCATGAAGCAATCGTACCATCCCCGCTACCTCTACTACTATTATATCGGCGTTTTCAAGAAGCACAGGCAGGGTGTCAACATCTTTGACAACAATAGAAAGGGCCTCTAAACCGCCCTGTCTCAGGCGTGCAATCTCCATAACAGCATCGAGATCAGTGCGGTCATCACCAGCGAAGACAACTCCTTGTAACGCGAAGTGCTGCGCAAATCTGCGTAGAGCTTTGCCTTTGTTGACTACAACGGGAGATTTTATCTCTATCAGACATTTTCCCTCTGTGAGGCGCATATCAAGTCTGTGTGTTGGCTCTGTTAGCAGTGTTAGGATCTTCTCACGCGCCTCTTCTGGATCGGGAGCGAGTCGGTAGTGTATGGCACCCCCAACTCGTTTACGCTCTATGATAAGCCCTGGTAGTGCAGCAAGTTCTTGCTCAGCTAGATCAAGCAGTTGTTTTCCCGCTTGCACATATGCCAGACTCTCGGACACGACCTCTATAGTAGACGCTGTGGGCAGTCCATTGCTCCATTCTAGACCATGCGTTCCCACATAGGTGATTCCATCCACATTCACCATGCTAGCCCCGTCATCTATGACTCTGCCTGTGACGATAGCTACATGGACCCCAGTCTGATCCCTTGCCCGCTCCAGTAGAGAAGAAACACCCGGATAAAGCAGCGCTTCAGCAGGTGTTGGGGCAAAGGGACTTAATGTACCATCAATATCAAATACTAAACCAAGGGGACGCTGAGCAAGGACGGTGTGTAAATTGTGTGTTAGCATGTAAGAGGTCTCCTAAATGAGCAGCTTTTGGTGAGGCACATGAAAGATTGTTGTATGTTCTCTCGTTTCAACGGCTTTATGGTAGCAGAAAGAGGTTCTATGTGCAAGCGAAGCAGCAATTGAATCTTCTTTGCAAAGTACTTCCCTCTGCTTCAGCAACGACCTCAATGCTGGCGTGGAAACACCAACATTCTGACACGCCAACGCATCTTGTCCAGCGCTAGCACCGTGTCCTCCTGCTCCCCGGAAGGTTCGATGATCAGACGTACTAGACGAGCAACGGCCACCAGCGCCATATCAATGGCCATTACCTCCACGTCGGTGAGCCAGAAGCGTTGGCCTTCTATCTTCTGTCCCAAAGCGAGCAGATGGCGCAGGCGCACATGTACCCCTTGCAGCACAGTCATCAAGCGATTACGCTTGGCTGAAGGCGGAACCATCTGGTCAAGATAGTTGCCAATAGTCGTCTTGAGTGCGCGAAACTCTTCTGGGTGAAATGGCACTGGCTGCTGGCTCATACCTGTCCTGCTTCCTCTCCCTTTTCTACTGCGTGAGCAGCCAAGATGGTCGCTTCTCGCGGCCCAACAAGTCTGCTGAGGGCTTCATGATGCTGGCTCATGCGCTCCATCTTGGCAGTGATAAAGGCGTGCGTTGCAGTTCCAGATGCTAGGCCACTCAGACCAAGTTTGGCCGCTTGGTATTCCAACGTGATTTGTTGCATCAGTCGCGCTACTTCACTTTTGTTTTCTTCCATACTTCTGCACCTTTCTCTGCTTAATTGACAACAGGGTTGTTGTCATGCCATACTTGCATACAGAGCCTTCGTCCTTACAGCTTTGATGCAAGTGATAGAACAGTTCACAACAAGTAGTGTAGCAGTTTGTTCGACTGAAAGCACGAACGCATAAGCTTCTAGGTGTTCTCTTTTCAAGCGAAAACGAACGCATGCCAGACTGGCACTTCGTTTCGAGAAACGTCCACTAGACAGCAAAACGCACCTTCTCTATACTAGAGCCTATCTCGTCTCAATAGCAAAAGGAGAAGTGCTCATGGATAGCTATGTATCTTGGCTCGAATCGGAGTGGGTGCAACTGCCTCCGCTCACCCTGGATGCACACGGACAACCCGACTACGGCGCACTGCTGCGCTACGTGCGCAAACAGATCAGAGGATGGAGCGCCGACTATGTCGCCCAACACTATAGTACGGCCTTGTGGCTGCTCTTCCGTATAGAAGATCCCATCATTACAGCTAGATGGATACAAAAAATGGAACATGATAACGCGCTTCCCCAGGATCCGCTGCGACGTGCGACACTAGCAGTCATTCTGGGCATTCCTCCTGC
>JAFATZ010000427.1 GCA_019243675.1 Ktedonobacteraceae bacterium
CGACCGCGATTGCAGCAACATTGCAAGCGGCGCGCAGAAGCTACCCCCAGCGGCGGCTGATAGCGCTCTACCAGCCGCACATGTATAGTCGCACCAAGACGTTCTTTACCCAGTTTTTATCTGCGTTCGACGCGGCTGATGTGGCAATCATTTCAGATATCTTTCCAGCGCGTGAACGCGATACGGGTCTCGTCTATGCCCAGGATGTGGTAGCGGCAATGGCACAGCAGCCTCATTTTAGACAAGGGGGAGCACAGGTGCTCTACGGAGCAGACGTTCAAGCAACAACAGAGGCGTTAAGCACAATACTGCGTTCAGGTGATCTGGTAGTAATAATGGGTGCTGGCGATATCTATACTGTGACTGTTTCAATACTCGGCAGCTCATAAGGGAACTGTCGCAAGGTCTGCCTGAAGAGGAAATCTCTATGACGTTTGATGTTGAGACTGCATATACCGAACTACAGAAGCTCTTTGGAGCGCGGATACGCTGCAATGAGCCACTAGCACGTCATTGTACTTTTGGCGTCGGTGGTCTGGCTGATATATGGGTCTCACTGGAAACACAGCAAGAACTTATAGACCTTGTAACAAGTTGTGCCGAGCGACGCTGGCCTTTATTGCTGGTTGGTAACGGAACCAACACTCTATATGCCGATGCAGGCGTGCGCGGTATCGTAGCGCGCATAGCCCTGCATAGCTACACAATTGAGGATAGAGGAGATGGGACTGCACTTTTGCTAGCAGAGGCAGGCGTAAGCTGGCCTCGTCTCATAAATGATCTAGCCGTTCTCGGCTGGGGAGGGTTGGAGTTTGGGCCAGGTATTCCTGGCACGTTGGGTGGTGGCGTCATTAGCAATGCTGGTGCCCACAACAGCGACTTGGGGCAGGTACTCGCCTGGGTTGATGTGCTGGATGTGCGCTGTGCTGAACGTGAACTGCCAGCGCCTGTGGTGGAACGCTATCAGCATAGCGCTCTTGCCCTTGGCTATCGCCACAGCCGCTTCCGTACGCACCGACGCGTTCAGTTCGATGGGCAGGGTTATCCTGTTGCGGTAGTGCGCCAGTTAATCGAACCAGCAGAGATTATTATGCGGTTGGGTATCTATCTTCGCCGTGCGGACCCACAGAGACTGCGTATGCTAATAGAAGAATATAAACAACACCGCAAAAGAACGCAGCCGCCGCAGCAAAGCGCTGGCTCGATCTTTAAAAATCCAGTGGGGGACTATGCTGGTCGTCTCATTGAAGCCGCAGGCATGAAAGGGATGATGAGGGGGAAGGCTCAGATTTCTGAGCGTCATGCAAACTTTATCGTCAATGTAGGAGGAGCTAGCGCCGCAGACATAGTGGCGCTTATTAAGGAAGCACATACACGAGTACTCGCGCGCTTTGGAGTAGACCTGGAATTGGAAGTCGAACTGCGCGGCGAGTGGAAGGTGACTCAATCATGACAGAGAAGAGAAGATTACCGGAGCAAATTGCTTCACACATATATCAACCACTGTCTCCAGTGGGACCAACCCATCTTGCAAGGAGACGACGTGAAGAGGGTATGCGTGAGCCAGAGGTGAAACGACCTGTAATGGCCACACATAAGCTAGAACGTGCTGTAACGATACCGCAGCTTGATCCATCTACAGCATGGAATACATTTGCACAGCGTCAGGCACAATTGCGCCGTGCTCGCGCACAACCGCAGCAGTATACAAACCTCATACCACGCGCGTACGTCCAGACAGGGATGAGAGCGACAAGCGGCCGTGTCAAAACGGTGCGACCACTCCCTCGCTCCAATGGTTCAGCTATTCCGGTACGCAGTGGACGCCGTACTGCTAAGCACGGCGTCCTGCATAAATTGTTGAGTATATTCGCGATCGGCATTGTCTTGTTGCTGATGATGAACTTTGTTTTCGGCAGCAACGCCCTACGTATTGAGCAGGTACATGTCGTAGGAATACACAACCAGATGTTGATGCAAAATATTCAGCGTATGGGCATGCAGGGTCAGAATATTTTTTTGATCAATGTTGCTGCTTTGACCAAACAAATACAGGCGTATCCCCTCGTGGCCTCGGCAATGCTTAGCAAGCAGTGGCCCAACCAGATTACTGTCACCGTCGTGGAGCGCACACCGCTATTGCTCTGGCAAACAAAGCAGGGAACATATAGCGTAGACGGTCAAGGAGTAGTGATTGCTGCTAGCAATGCAACCACGGGGGTCGATCATGCCATGACAGTCGTAGATATGCGTAGTGAGAGCAAGACATCATTCATTCAGCCAGGGTCACGTTTGAATGCAGCAAATATCGCATTTGCCCTTGATGTATTCACCCATTTGCCACAGTTGACAGGGATAACACTGTTCAAGTTGCGCTATGATGAGGCAACGCCTGCAAGTGGAGATGGCACCTACACTGTCGAGGCTCCAGAGGGCTGGCTCGCCTACTTAGGAGGAGTACACGACCTTAATCCACTGGAGAACAGGTTGATTGAATTGCAGCAAGTGCTGGCTTTAGTACAAAAGCAACAGCTTCATGTGGCAACCATTGACGTGCGCTATGGTCTGCGTCCTGTGTATACGTTGAAAAGCTAGTTCACATTCTGGAGTATTCGTAGTGTGTCTCATAGCACCGTAGAGGAGCTAAAGATGGTGCAAGAGCAGGTGATCGTTGGAATAGACGTTGGAACAACAAAAATCTGTGTCCTAGTAGGCGAGCTAGACCGCGACGGGAAGCTGAATATTGTTGGTGTTGGCACCTGCCCTTCACAGGGATTACGCCGTGGGGTGGTAGTGAATATAGAAGAGACCGTCACTTCTATCGCCGCGGCCTTAGATCGTGCAGAACGCCTTTCCGGGAAAAAAATCACCTCAGCCTACGTGGGTATAGCTGGTCGCCATATTGAATCTGAGAACAGCAAAGGCTTTGTCGCCATCTCACCCAGTCACCGCGACATCGTGCAAAACGACATTAGCCGTGCTATTGAAGTAGCAAGGGCTATCCCTGTTCCAGCGAACCGCGAGGTTATCCATGTCATTCCACGTGGCTACGTCATTGATGGACAAGAAGGCATCAAGAATCCTATTGGCATGTCCGGCTTCCGTCTTGAGGTAGAGACACACATCATCACGGGCGCAGTATCCTCTATTCATAACTTGATTAAGTGCTTACATAAGGCGCAAGTAGAAATTGAAGACCTTGTGCTAGAGCCACTCGCCTCTGCTGAGGCCGTGCTGGCAGACGGGGAAACCGACCTTGGGGTGGTGCTAGTCGATATTGGTGGTGGTACCACAGACATGGCTGTCTTCACCGACGGGGCTGTTTGGCAGAGCGTGGTGTTGCCCATTGGTGGCAATTTCATTACGAGTGATATCGCTATCGGTCTACGCCTCTCCTCCGGTATAGCAGAGGAACTTAAAATTACGTACGGTCACTGTGATCCCTCGACCATTACCGACGACGATATGGTCGACCTAGCACAATTCATGCCGAATTGCAATGACCTTGTACCGCGTAAATTGCTGGCTGAGATTATCCAGGCTCGTGTAGAAGAGCTATTCTTCATGGTCCATGAGGAGATTAAGAAGTCTGGCTACGATGGCCTACTTCCTGCCGGCATTGTCCTGACAGGTGGAACTGCTGAGCTACCAGGTATTCTCGAACTAGCGGGGCGAGCACTTGATCTGCCTGCACGGCTTGGTTCGCCACTAGGGCTGCACGGTCTAGCAGATTCTATCAGTCGACCTGCATACTCGACAGCCGTTGGCCTTCTCTTATGGGGCTTACGCCATACCTCGCTGTTGCTCGATGAGGTTGAGGAGGAGAGAGGAGAAGGATCGGCGGGTCTGATCTCTCGCCTAAGTCGCTGGTTACGTGCATTTCTTCCCTAACGCAGGGGACGCGTATGGTAGGGGCGACTCTTGCGGTCACCGTGGGGGCGCGATAAATTGGGGCACGATAAATCGGGCCCCTACGAAAAAAATGAAAAACTCGAAAGGGGCCACGATTATGTCACCAATGGGAAATCATCAACTTGAAGGCTTTGCCCAGATCCGTGTCATCGGTGTTGGAGGTGGAGGGAGCAATGCGGTCAACCGCATGATTCAGGCCAATATGACGAGCATTGAGTTTATTACAATTAATACTGATGCTCAAGCCTTGCTGCTCACCGAATCTCCTCATCGTATTCGTATCGGTGATAAGCTCACCCGTGGCCTCGGCGCGGGCGGTAATCCCAGCATTGGGGCTAAGGCGGCTGAGGAAAATGCTGAAGAGGTCTATGAGGCTCTCAAAGGCTCTGATATGGTCTTCATCACTGCTGGTATGGGTGGTGGCACAGGGACGGGTGCCAGCCCGATAGTAGCTCAGATCGCACGTGAGATCGGTGCGCTCACAGTGGGCGTGGTCACCAGGCCCTTTAGCTTCGAGGGAAAGAAGCGCCAGGCGGCAGCAGAGGAGGGTATTGCCAATTTGAAGCAGCACGTGGATACGCT
>JAFATZ010000314.1 GCA_019243675.1 Ktedonobacteraceae bacterium
TTACAGCCGCACAAAGACAAGCCTTGGCAGGAGGGACAGCAGGAAGCTAAGGCGATCACACCTGCTATAAGCTATATGCGAAAAGTTCTCCTTCTTCTCGTTTTATCAGTGACGAGTCGGATACGATCTTTGTCTCCGGCACTATAAATCTAAACACAAGATAGGAGTTAAATTTCCATGTCTCAAGCTTCCAAACCTGTACCCAGCCCAAAGGCTATTCAGCCCACTAGCAGCACCAATGCCTCTTGCTACGTTGTGTCAAATGTCGACGGTCTGAACATTCGTGACCAACCGCGTACAGACTCTACGGCTCTGGCTCAACTACAAAAGGGAGATCGGCTTGACGCTAAATGTGATGCTGTTGAGGGCGGAAGCTACTCTGCCTGCGGTGTCAGCAACTACTCGTGGTGGATACCTGTCCACTATGATGACCGTAATGCTGATGCTTACGTCGCTGCCGCCTGTGTAGGTTGGTACGCTTCTCAAGGGTAGTATGGCAGCACCTCGCTCGTACAAGGCTAGTACTATAAGGCCTCTGATCAGCTATTCATAAAAGGAAGAGCATTCTTCTCTTCCTTTTATGCGTTACAATAGAAAAGGACAACGTCATGCAATAAGTTTCGGCAAACACTGTAAAAGGGGGACACAGCAAGATGCCTGCCATCAGAGCATTCATTTGGACATGGGGATGTATCCTGCTCATTGTACTTGCTGGGTGCAACAATCCACCGCCAGTTCAATCTGTCAAGATCACACCATTAACCCTACCACCAAGCACAGCGACTTCTAAAGCTACTACAGCCGCTGATTGGACTACGTACCATTACAATAACAGCCGCAATGGCTACATCGCAGCAGTACCCGATCCAGCGCGTCTCACGAGCCTATGGAATAGGCAGCTTGACGGTGCAGTCTATGCCGAACCACTAGTTGTTAACGGACACGTCCTTGTCGCTACTGAAAACGATACTCTCTACTCTCTTGACGCTCATAGTGGGCAGGTGCAATGGCATACTTCTCTCGGAACACCTGTGCCATTGTCAGACTTGCCCTGCGGCAACATTGATCCCCTAGGCATTACTGGCACACCTGTGTATGATGCGCAGACAGGACTGGTCTTTGCTGTGGCAGAAGTTAAAGGGCCTGGACATATCCTCTTTGGCATTGATGCCAAGACAGGACAGATCAAGGTACGCCGCTCCGCTGATCCGGCGGGGATAGATCCACAAGTTCATCAGCAACGTGCAGCCCTGGCCCTCTTTGCAGGCAGAGTCTACATTGCCTACGGAGGTCTAGACGGTGACTGCGGCAACTATCATGGCTGGGTAGTCGCCTCGCGTACCAATGGGCAGGGACCATTGCTCTCCTATCAGGTTCCGACCACACGTCAGGGAGGCATTTGGGCGGCATCAGGACCAGCAGTGGATAGCGCTGGACACCTCTATGTAGCAGTCGGCAATGGGGCAGCGGTGCAAGGCACCTGGGACCATAGCGATTCTGTACTTCGTCTCTCAGCTACACTGCAGCTTGCAGACGGCTTTGCACCACGAAACTGGCAAAGCGAGAATGCAGCGGATGCAGACCTAGGTTCGATGGGGCCACTGCTGCTACCCAACGGCATGATTTTTGCCGACGGCAAAGGGGGCCAGGGCTATTTGCTGCGTGCAAATGCCTTGGGAGGGATAGGTGGGCAAGCCCAAGCCATTTCCCTATGTACTGCCTTCGGCGGAGCTGCCGCGCTTGGTCTATCTGTGTTTGTTCCCTGCACTGACGGACTGCGGCAGGTGCAGGTTGGACCCGGGACGAGCCTCAAGTCTGGCTGGCATGCACCATCACAAGTTACTGGTTCCCCTGTGGTGGGAGGACATACCGTCTATAGCCTTGATCCACAAGGTATGCTCTATGCCCTCGACGCTACAACAGGCAATGTGCGTGCCACACTCTCTGTCGGCGCAACATCGCGCTTCGCCACCCCTACAGTCTCTAACAGAGACATCTTTATTGGTACTATGACGGGCATCGTCGCCGTTGCGATTGCATAAGGAGGCATATATGCCGCGAGCTATTGATTTTCATGTCCATCTTCCCACCAGCGAGTTTATACAGATTGCACTCGGCCCCTACGCTAAAGCAGCCGAGCGCTTCTTTCGTACAGAGGTGAAGCTGAAGGATATTGAGCAATTCGCCGCCGACTATGCAGCACTCGATATGATTGGCGTGTTGCTTGCGTGGGACGCCGAGACAGCAACGGGCTTGCCTCCGTTGAGCAACGATTACGTCGCGGCTATTGTGCAGCGCTATCCACAACAATTCATTGGCTTTGCTAGTGTTGATCCGCACAAGGGCAAGGCAGCGGTGAAAGAAATGGAGCGGGCCATTAAAGATTTAGGACTGGCAGGTGCTAAGTTCCATCCAGGAGTGCAGGCATTCTATCCCAATGATGCCACTTTTTACCCGCTCATGGAGAAGATTCAAGAGCTAGGGGTACCCGCGCTTTTCCATACGGGAACGAATGGATTGGGTGCGGGAACGCCAGGGGGCATGGGCATTAAGCTAGATTATACGCGCCCTATCTACCTGGACGCTCTGGCAGCAGATTTTCCAGGGCTTACTATTATCGGTGCTCATCCCTCATGGCCGTGGCACGAAGAGATGCTAGCCGCTATGCAGCACAAAAGCAATATTTACAACGACCTATCCGGCTGGTCTCCCAAGTATATTCCAGAGACTCTGCTGCGCGAGGCAGCAACACGCCTGCAGGACCGCTTCCTCTTTGGCTCCGATTATCCGTTCATCACACCACAGCGGTGGCTCAAGGACTTTGAAACGGTCAAGGTCGAATTCAAGCCAGAAGTGCGTGAGAAACTCTTCTGGCACAATGGACAGAAGCTGCTCGCGCATACGAGTGTGGCAAGGATGCAGTTCACTAGCACAATCTAAGGATTTAAAGATCGCCGAAGCCAAACAGCCATATCTATTTGTGGACGAACAGAGCCACTAGTTGAGATTAATCTTGACATCCTCCATCAACGTTGATATAGTAGAGCTATAAATCAGACAGGTAGCCTAGCAAACGCTTACCTAGTCTTAGAAGGATAGTCATGTATCAACATCTACTCACTCACATTACCCAACGTACTGCTCGTATCGGTGTCATAGGACTTGGGTATGTAGGCTTGCCGCTAGCTACTGAATGGGCGCGTGCAGGCTTTCGCGTAACAGGAATCGATATCGACGCGCAGCGTGTGGCAATGTGCCAACAAGGCATTTCTTGGATCGCTGACATACCATCAGATGATCTTGCGGCGCTCGTGCGAGAAGAGCGCTTAACGGCCACGACTGACATAGCCGTGCTAGCAGAATTGGATGCTATCAGCATTTGCGTTCCAACTCCTTTGAATAAGACGAAGGATCCAGATATTAGTGCCGTCCTCAGCGCCGTCGATGCTATTCTTACATACCTGCATCAGGGACAACTCATCGTGCTCGAAAGCACGACCTATCCTGGCACTACCGACGAACTTATTCTGCCACGGCTCAGTCAAACAGGCTTAACCGTCGGTGAGGATTTTTTTCTGGCCTTTTCTCCAGAGCGTATCGACCCGGGCAACAAGTACTATACCCTGAGCAATACACCCAAAATTGTCGCTGGCGTCACAGCACAGTGCCTAGAGGTAGTGACAGCACTGTACAAGACGGTGGTCGATAGCGTCGTACCCGTCAGTTCTACTCGGGTAGCCGAACTCGTCAAGCTGCAGGAGAATACGTTCCGCGCCGTCAACATTGGTATGGTCAATGAACTGGCCATTATCGCTCACCTGCTGGGTGTTGATGTATGGGAAGTTATTTCTGC
This sequence comes from Ktedonobacteraceae bacterium, assembly GCA_019243675.1. GTDB lineage: Bacteria > Chloroflexota > Ktedonobacteria > Ktedonobacterales > Ktedonobacteraceae > JAFATZ01. Next base: position 3,854 of record JAFATZ010000314.1, read on the forward strand.
TGCTGCAACCAAGCCCTTTGGCTTCATGCCTTTTTATCCTGGACCCGGTCTTGGAGGTCACTGTATTCCTATTGACCCACATTATCTGGCATGGAAGTTGCGCACTCTCAACTACAAAACTCGTTTCATCGAGGTGGCCAGCGAGATTAACGGGCAAATGCCGCGCTATGTCGTTGAACGCGTTGTCAGTGCTATGAATGAAGTGGGCAAATGCCTCAACGGCTCACGCATCCTCATACTAGGCGTAAGCTATAAACGTGATGTGGCCGACCTGCGCGAATCTCCTGCCCTTGATATTATCGAACTACTACAAGAACGCAAGGTTCATATTGAGTACGCCGACCCCTACATACCCAAATTAAGACTGGCAGAAACAACGCTAACGGCTGTACCACTTGACGATGAATGTCTGAGACGTGTTGACTGTGTTGTCATCGTCACAGATCACAGCATCTTTGACTATGCCTATCTGTGCAGAACGGCCTCTCTTGTCGTTGATACGCGTAATGCCACGGCTGGTCTTACCGGATCGCATATCTGGCGATTATGATGGTTTGGTAGCAGGAAGAGCCAGATTCCGGCTCTTCCGCTATTGACATCTGCTTAGACACGTACGCAAACACTCTGCCAAGGGGTGCAGATATTCGGTTTTCCAGGTCACCTGTGTGCCAGGAATGACATGCACCTCTACCTCTGTAGCCTCTGCCACCTTACTCCACCACCGCGAGTGCCAAAGTTCTTCACTCGGCCAAAAGAATGTGACCTTGCCGGGATAAACGCTTGGTGGCGTGTAGCCTAATGCCACCCATTCAAATATACTCGGAAAGTCTTGATAGAAGGATTCCTGTGTCAGGACAAGCGCATCGCGTTGAGGAAGTGCAAATAGGTCACGTCTCAATTCAGGCTCAATCTGTTCGCCTGCTCCCAAGTGCTTGGAGTCTTTCAATCTGGGTAAATCTCGCAGACAGCTATACCCCTGCCGCACCACATGTCGTAGGAGAACATACCAATCTAACTGCTTATCTGGGCCCAGTCGCATCAGGCGGCCAAAGCGACTGATTATAGCGCGAAGCGCTCTATAATGGATCGGATAGGTGGAGGAAAAAGCCATGGGATCCATCAATAGCAGTAGGTCAATCGTCTGTTCTGCTGCATGAAGCTGCCGTGCCATTTCATAGGCTACAAGCGCTCCATTGCAAAAGCCCCCCAGCAGGTATGGACCCTCTGGTTGTATGGCACGTAGTGACTCAAGGTGAGCAGCCGCGATAGTCTCAAGAGGAGGTGGAACCTGCAGCCCATCAAACCTATACGGTTCTAGTGCGTAAAACGATTGGTCCGACCCTAGCGCACGTGCTAAAGGGAAACAATAGAAAGCGTTACCTTTCCAATGTCCATGCAAGAAGAAGAAGGGTCGTTTGGCTCCCCCAGTTTGAACCGCCACCGCATGTTCGCGTCGCTCAGCCGCCTCTGCTTTGATATGCGGGGAGATGCCAGCAGCCATTGCAATCTGCAAGCGATCTTTCCGCAGATACTTTTCAAGCAGAGCACGTCGAGTCTCTGATAGCTCTAGTTCATTTGACATTCCATCACTTCCATTCACTGTGGCGAAGAGGAGGCAGATTTAACACGGATACTAAAACGCAACTGGTAGGGCCGTCAGGCCACGCAACCCTAGGTTTTCTCTCCATTTTATTGGGACGGGAACTTGGTGTAGATTAGGCATACGACGTAATACCGTCTCAAAAGCGATTTGTCCCTCAATCCGTGCTAATGGCGCGCCAAAGCAGAAGTGGCTGCCCCAGGCAAAGGCGACATGCCGATTGTCCTGGCGACAGATATCAAGTCGATCAGGTTCAGGGAAGCGCTCTGGATCCCTGTTAGCAGCACCCATCACGGCAATGACTGCCTGCCGCTTACGTATCAGCTTTCCTCCTATGTTCACATCATCTAAAGCTAGGCGAGCAGTGTGCTGGCTGGGGCTCTCATAGCGCAGCAACTCCTCAACTGCCGAAGGGATTAATGAAAAATCTGACTGCAGTTTCTTAAGCTGATCTGGATTCCGTAAGAGAGACAGCAAGCCATTGCCGATGAGATTCGTAGTCGTCTCTTGCCCACCGACCATTGTTACGATGGTATTGGCGATGATTTCTTCCTCATTGAAGCGATCCCCGTTCACTTCTGCGTTCATAAATGAGTTAATGAGTCCCTCACTAGAATGCCGCTTATTCTCCTCAATAGCTGCGCGGAAGTAGACGATCATCTCCTCAAGGCTCTTGATAACCTTTGCAGCGCGCTCTGGATTGTGCTGAAAGTTTCCGAGCACCTGGGCAAAGTCAGCGGACCACGCGGTCAATTGTTCCCAGTCCGAAGTGGGCACGCCTAGCATCTCGGCAGTCACAATAGCAGGTAGAGGATATGCCAAGTCTCTGATTACGTCCATGCAGCCTTTGTCCTGCACGGCATCTAGCAGACTAGCGGTGATATCCTGGATGTGGGACCGTAGGACCTCTACCCGACGAGGTGTGAAAGCTTTAGAGGCCAATCCTCGCACGCGCCCATGAGCGGGTGGATCGAGAAACAACATCTGAAGTACCATCACCTGCGCTAACGGTGCCAACGTCGACATGCCCAACGCGCTCAGTTGTTGAGGTGTTGGTGTGCGGTCCGCGGAGAAGCACTGAAACACCGTCACTACATCTGCGTAACGGGTCACTACCCATGCATGTAGAAAGGGATCCCAGTGTACCGGGTCCTCGCTACGGAGGCGCTGGTACAGGGGATAGGGATTGGCAAGAACTTCGGGATCAAGCAAGTGATAGAGACTCAGAGGCGACTTCTGCTTGCCTCTCTTACGTGATGCTTCCTCGTATGTAGTCATAGTCGCTCCTCCTTGCGCCTACTAGCGCGGTAAGATCAAGGGTTCTATTCTCAGTCTAGCAGCAGACGGAGAGCCTCCGTCTCGCTCATCATTTTTACCTTTGCCAAGATAAGCTGTTCAATCTCGGCAGACAATTCTCGAACCGTGGGTGCCTCAAAGAGACTGCGCAACGATAGGTCAACGCTAAAGATATCTGCCACACGCATAATGACCTGTGTACCTAGCAACGAGTGCCCACCAAGCAAGAAAAAGTTGTCCTCTACCCCGATTCGCTCTAAGCCAAGGAGAGCGGCCATGATCTCGGTTAACTGCTCTTCTATAGGTGTACTAGGAGCTACACTATCTCCATGCAGTACTGTATTTACTGCACTTGGTGCAGGTAAAGCGGCACGGTCCACCTTCCCATTAGCAGTCATTGGCAGGGCATCTAGCTGTACAAAGGCTGCCGGAACCATATAGTCGGGCAACTGTGCTTGTAAGAAGCTTTGCAGTTCGGCAACCGACACAGAGTATTTACTCAGCAGCGGTGTCAAGCAGGACGTATTCTCTTGCCCCTCTGTTGAGACCGAACGAAGCAGTGCAGAGCGAAGCGCGTAAATGTTGTAAAGGCCAGTGTGCGTAAGCAGAGCAGCCTGCTCTACCACAAGATGATAGTCGTGCTTTTTCAGCAGATCTACTATCTGAGCCAAGCGTCCATCTCGATCATGGACCTCAACTACAATCTGCTTGATCTTTGGCCAGTCTTCCTGCTGGATACCGTTGAGCACATCCAATTCACTTTTTTCCACATCGACCTTGAGCAGATCGATACATTGGATGTTGTTTTCGCGTATCACATTGGAAAGAGTTTTTAAGCGACATATGAAGGTTTCGTTCCTGAACCGATCAACCAGTAACTCATCCGAATGGAGTGCCAACAACTCACTTTGGTTACGCAAGGTAGCCTTTGTGACCTCTTCATCCTCCTGCACATCGGCATATGCCCCAGACATTGCGGAAAAAGATGGGTAATAGGTAAACACAGCCTCTTTCGTCTCACTGGACAAACCACATTGAAATAGATGTGTATTTAGCCCATACAGAGCTACGTTGTTCCGCAAAGTTTCGAAGATAGGAGGAATAGGCTCAAAAGCATACATCTGAGCATGAGGGCATCTTTGATGTACGAAGAGGGTAAAGAGACCAATGTTTGCTCCAACATCAAAAACACAGTCACCATCTACAAGGGTAACACCATGCTTCAGATAGCTTTGGTCTACAAAGATTTCGTCGTAGAGCCACTGTGTTTCACTCCTATTCTGATGGAAGACTTGAAGATGATTAGGCAGCTCAAACAGATGTTGCTCAGTTGAGTACACTTGCTGGTCTGTGACCACGTAAGCTACCAGACGCTTCTCGCCTGACATATCCTCGCGAGCGGTAACCACAGCCTGATGTACCGCTGGATGCTGGTGGAGTACCGTCTCAATTTCGCCTAGCTCCACGCGGTAGCCGCGCATCTTCACTTGGTGATCGGTACGTCCCATAAACGCAATCTGGCCATCTGGCAGATAACGGGCAAGATCACCTGTCCTGTACAGGCGAGCAGAGGGATCATTGCTAAAGGAGTGAGCAATGAACTTCTCAGCGGTGAGCACAGGCCGATTAAGATAACCCTTAGCCAATCCCACCCCGCCAATGTACAGCTCACCCGGCTCACCAAGTGGAACCTGCTGCAGGTGTTCATCCAGAATGTAGACTTGCGTGTTTGCGATAGGATACCCAATGGATGGCAGGATAGCAGCGTGTGTGGTCGGAAATACACGCCCTGATGTGGTAACGACTGTAGCCTCAGTTGGACCGTAGTTATTGACTACTGCAAAGGGCAGAGTGGGCGGTGGATAGCGGTGCAGCGTGTCAGCTCCAGTCAGTAAGAAACGTAGTGAGGTTGTTGACGGCCACTCTAGAGCCATGACATGTTCGGCCAATAGGGTTGGTAGAAATGTAACAGTAATGCTGTTCTCCACCAGCCAATCGCGGAGCAACACAGGGTTAGCCCGCGTGTCCTCGTCGGGCAGGTACACGCTCGCACCTATGGTGAGATAGGGCCAGAGTTCCCAGCCCAGAGCGTCAAAGGCCATGCTTGCGACTTGAGTTGCTCGGTCGTTGGGGGTTACTGAGAAGGCATGGTGATGCCAGAACACAAGGTTCAGCAGGCTGTCGTGAGTAATCTCCACACCTTTGGGTTGGCCTGTTGAGCCAGAGGTGTAAATCACGTAGGCAAGGTCGGTGACCATTGGCGAAGGGACCGGATCAGCCTCACTCTGCTTGGCCAGTATTGCCTCGTCAGAATCTAGGCAAACCATCCTGACGCCGTCGGTAGGCAGACGCGTAGTCAGATGCTGCTGCGTTATCAGCACTGATATCTGGGCATCCGCTAGCATAAAGGCAAGGCGCTCGGGTGGATAAGCGGGATCGAGCGGTACATAGGCACCCCCCGCCTTCAGAATGCCCAACAGTCCCACCACCATATCCAAGGAGCGCTCGACACAAAGACCTACAAGTACGTCGCGCTGTACACCGAGCATTTGTAGATGATAGGCCAACTGGTTGGCTTGCCTATTAAGCTCTCCGTAGTTAAGCATCCGATCACCTACAATTAACGCAACCTTGTCCGGCATAGTGGCTGCCTGTGCAGCCACTAACTCTGGCACACACTTATTTCGGGGATAGACCTGCTGGGGAGCATTCCATGTCGCCAACTCTCCCTTCGCAACCTCCATCATAAATTCCTCCTTTTAGCCTACTGCTTTAGATGAAAACAGTTTAATCTCTGCCTTTTAGCCTACTGCTTTAGATGAAAACAGTTTAATCTCTGCATGTAGCATGCGCAACCACGAAAACACGAAGATTTCTGGTGGGTATTTTCTCAGAGGCTTCATAGGTAAATATATGATAGGCTTTGGCTGCTACTTAGGGAAAAGGACGTATAGGTTCTTGGAAGAGATACTCATCAAAAATGTTCGTACTTTTATGGTTATGCTGTGTCAAATAGCCGTGCTATGATTTGCGTGTGGTTTAAATTTGGTACCGTTCCAAAGTGACTCAAGCCAGCAGGTAACGTTTCAGTGCTCAAGATTTAAGTGGATTCCTATTGAGACACAAGCAGCAGTGTTAGAGGTATTGATGATTAAACATATGGAAAAACAAAATATACCGATCCTCATGTATCATAGCATTTCGAGCCATGCTAGCCCGAAGTTTCGGTCATGCACTGTATCGCCCGAGGTATTTGAGAAGCACCTATCGTACTTAGACCGGCATCATTACACATCGATGACGGTGACACAATTTGTGCGAGCAATGGTCCAGGGACAGGCTAAGCTTCCTCCTCGGTCCGTGATATTGACCTTCGATGATGGCTACGAGGATTTTTATACCCGCGCCCTGCCAGCTCTGCAGCGTCACGGCTTGGTAGCGACTCTCTACGTCGCTACTATGTTCATAGGCGGCACGAGTCGTTGGTTGCAGCGTGAAGGCGAATCGATGCGCCCCATGCTCACATGGGACCAACTGGCTAAGATCAGCACAAGCGGGATCGAGTGTGGTGCTCATAGTCATACTCACCCGCCGCTGGATATGCTAGCTCCTTCTGTAGCACGTAGCGAAATCGTTCACTCCAAAGAGCTGCTGGAGGAACGTCTTAGCCAACATGTCTTGAGTTTCGCTTATCCGTTTGGCTATTACACCCCTCGTGTGCGGCAGATTGTGCAGGAATCCGGTTATACTTCGGCTTGCGCGATCAAACTTACGACGAATTCTCTGCTCGACGACCCATATGCATTAGCCCGTCTTGCGATCAAACCGGATACTGATGTGCATGATTTAGCCACTGCTCTATCTACCGACTGTGGGCCGCTGGTTGCATCACCCGTGAAACGGACACGCGCCCATGTGCGGCAGTGTATACGGAATGTGTACGGAAAGCTTTGGGGCAACCGGAGCACTATTAATAAGAAGGCCAGTAAGGAAGTCAGATCTAGCTATGCCAACTGAGTCTAATACATTGCGTGTGCTACTGGTGGCCGTACGCTACTTTCCTTACATGGGAGGTTTGGAGACGCATGTCTATGAGATAGCACGGCGTCTCGCACATAGGGGCGTCGAGGTCACAGTTCTGACGACGGACGTGAGTGGCCGACTCCCAGAGCTTGAGGATGCAGATGGTGTGCAGATTCGCCGCGTAGGTGCATGGCCAGCCAAGAAGGACTACTACTTCGCACCAGGTATCTATCGCTTCATCACTCATGGGCACTGGGATCTTGTGCATTGTCAAGGGTACCATAACCTAGTACCACCTCTTGCGATGCTTGCCGCATGGCGAGCAGATATTCCGTACATTCTTACTTTTCACAGCGGCGGGGATGTATCGCGCTTACGCGGCATGCTGCGTGGGCTGCAAAGGACGATGCTACGCCCACTCTTGTCGCGAGCACAGAAGTTAATCGCTGTTTCAGCATTTGAAGCTACTTTCTTTCGAGAACGGCTACGGCTTCCAGATGAGCAATTTGTGATCATTCCAAACGGCTCGCATCTACCTGAGGTGCAGCAGTCGACAGAAGGAGCAACACATGGGGCAGACCATGACCCCCTGATTGTCTCAATTGGTCGGCTTGAGCGGTATAAGGGGCATCAACGGGTAATCGCAGCTCTGCCAAGGGTACAGCAACAATTTCCGAATGCGCGTATCCGTATCGCGGGCGCAGGTCCGTATGAAGCGGCCTTGCAAAAGATAGCGCGAGAGCTTGGTGTTGCCGAACATGTAGAAATCCGGGCAGTCCTGCCAGCAGACCGGGAGGGCATGGCTTCACTGATTACGCGAGCTAACCTTGTGACGCTACTTAGCCAGTATGAAGCCCAAGGCATCGCTGTTCTGGAGGCGCTTGCCCTCCACCGTCCAGTGCTCGTCACTGGCACCTCCGCATTGCAGGAGTTTGCCGACCGTGGCCTCGCAACCGCAATTTCCCTTGAGAGTACTCCAGAAGAAGTAGCGATGGCAATAGTCGATCAACTGCGCCAACCGCTGGTGCCACCGAACATCGAATTGCCCACGTGGGACGAGTGCGCAGCTAATCTTTTAGCTCTCTATCAGGCCCTCTTGCAGGGTGGTAGCCAAGATGTCACGAGGAGGGTATCTTGCGTATCTTAATGCTTTCACAGTTCTATCCGCCTATTATTGGGGGGGAGGAACAACACGTTCGCACCCTTAGCACCGCGCTTGTGTCTCGTGGCCACGACGTAGCCGTTGTCACATTGTGGCACCAGGGTTTAGCGGAGTTCGAGCTGGACGAAGGTGTGCGGGTGTATCGTATTCCCTCCTCAATGCAACGAATACTGTGGCTCTTCAGTGACAGTAAACGGCGCTACGCGCCACCATTTCCTGATCCAGAGATAGTGCTGGCGCTACGCCGCATCATTGTGCGAGAGCGGCCTGAAATCGTTCATGCGCATAACTGGCTCGTGTATTCCTTTCTACCACTAAAGGCTTGGAGTGGAGCACGACTCATTGTGACTTTACACAACAGTAATCTAGTATGCGCAAAGCTGACACTTCTGTATCACGATGTACTATGCGAGGGACCTGTTTTCACGAAGTGCCTCGGCTGTGCCACCCAACATTACGGCCTGGCAAAGGGAATACCCACTGTACTGAGTAATTGGGTGATGAGCCTGATTGAGCGAGGTGCCGTTGACATGTTCTTGCCAGTGAGCCAAGCAGTGGCAATTGGCTGTAACCTGGTTGGTAGCCGACTGCCGTTCCAGGTCATTCCTAATTTCATACCTGACGATATTAGTATGCTACAAGGTGACCTTAAGCCCTACCTTGCGCAACTACCTGTCGAGGATTATCTCCTCTTCGTCGGCGCTTTGGGGCGGTTCAAAGGAGTAGGTGTGCTACTGCGTGCGTATGCCAGTCTTACTAATCCGCCTCCCCTGGTTCTCATTGGGCACCCAGCACCAGACTGGCCGCTTCTGACCGTAGATTGTCCTGACAATGTTTTTGTGTTAAAGGATTGGCCGCGCTATGCAGTCATGGAGGCATGGCGTCGTAGCATGGTGGCATTAATTCCCACAGTGGGCCCTGACTCTTGTCCGACAGTGGCAATGGAGGCGATGATCATGGGAAAGCCTGTTGTTGCGTCACGTAT
>JAFATZ010000323.1 GCA_019243675.1 Ktedonobacteraceae bacterium
CTATTCTTGACTTCGATAATATAAAATGGCCGCACATTTCGGTGGCGACGCTCGTGAAGCAATAAATCGTGTCTCAATCGGCAAGTAGAAGACTATGCCATTTCGGGAGTAAATTTGCCGCCGAAATGGCATAGTCTTCTACTTACCCCTCTTTTTTCTGTTTACGGTTTCCGATATACATCAAGATATAGCCTGTCTCAAGAATAGAGGAAATCTCGATATTAAAGCTGCGCATCTTGATGCGTGTGCGCGAGAGTACGTTGCGCACTGGCCTCATCTCTTGGTCCCACACGCCCCCCTCTTGTGCCTCTTGCAAGCGTTGGCGGCAGCGCTCTATGGCTGTCTCGGTCACGTGTCCGTGAGTAAAACTGGCCAGCAAGACCTCATATGGACAATAATACGGATAGGATTCTAGGAGCGGCATCAGCACACAAATTTCACTGGTAGTAAACTGTTGCTCGATAAGCATCTGCGGTCTATCTTGATCGCAGGTAAGATAAGCGAGAGTGCCAAGGGAGGTGTTTAATGCGAGTGTATGCTCCGCAGGTAACAAGCCCTGCAAAGAGAAATGGAGAATTTCGTCGTTATGCGCTGGCATGTGATTAACTGACGATTTTCCCTTACGTAAGGAGAGTTGGTGCATAGTGGTGCTCCTGGTCTTAATGAATTGCGCAAGCGCAACGCTTTTTACTGAGGCTAAGGATACATCTTCTGCTTTTTTACGTTCCTCCTCTTGAGGTATGTTATACATATTATGCACGAAGAAAGATCAAAAAACAAGGGATGCTATTATCCGCGTAGCATATTACTCATCACGAACATAAGATTAGCGGGCCGCTCTGCCATGCGACGTATGAGGTAGGGATACCACTGCGAACCGTAGGGCACATAGACACGCACGTTGTAACCCTGGTGTACCAACTTCTCTTGTAGGTCGCGGCGCACGCCATACAACATCTGGAACTCAAAAGCTGACTTGCTAATACCATAGTCGCTTACATATGTACATGTTGCGTCGATAATAGCCTCATCATGAGTAGCGATAGCAGGGAAATTCCCATGGACCAGAAGCGGCATCATCAGCTTCGCATAATTGATGTCGACCTCGCTCTTATGCTGGAAGGCGACCGCTTTGGATTCTTTATAAGCGCCCTTAACCAGGCGGACACGTACATTTTGTGCAGTCAACCGCTCGATATCCTGCATGCTGCGGTAGAGATATGCTTGAATAACCGTGCCCACATGCCCAAACTGCTCATGCATACGTAGTGTGATATCTACGGTTTGCTCCGTGTAGCGCGATTCCTCCATATCAATGCAGACGAAGATTGGGCCGTGTTGCGCATGTTGCAGAATAGCACGTGTATTTTCTTCACACAGTGGCTGTGAGATGTCTAAACCCAGTGCAGTAAGTTTTACTGAGATATTGGCATCTATGTCAGCCTGTTTGATAGCATCAAGCATTGTTATATAGGTTTGCGTAGCCGCCCTTGCCTGTTTCTCATCCGACACATTCTCGCCGAGCAGATTGAGCGTGGCTTGAATGCTCTTGCTATTAAGCACGCGTGTAGCCTGTACAGCCTCGTTCAAAGCCTCTCCGGCGACAAAGCGGCGTGAAACGTTTCGTGTAGTCGGGTTATGGGTAACGAAATCACGTAATTGCTGATTTTGGGCAAAAAGTAATAAAGTCTCCTTGAACATTGCACTCTCCTTTGTTTACAAGCACTATTTTTCTGGTCCGATGCGGCTCCATAGTTCCAGACGTATCAGTTCGTTGCGGGCATCAAAGCCAAATAATGAGGGGTCCATGTTGCGACCATGGCGGAGGACTAGGCTGCGTAGCATCTCAATCTGCTCGGACTTGCTCGCTGCATCGCGTTCAAAGGGAATATGTTGGGCAAGTTGTTCAATGGCTTGCCTATTGTACCAATGCTCTTGTGTTTCAGACATCCTATGGGTATCGGTGATTGTTTGGACAAAGCTTCTATACCAATGGTAACATCTTTATGAAGACTATTCAAGGAGGGCAGTATGCCAATTCTACCTTTTAAAGGTGTATGGCCCACTGTTGCACACGACACCTTTATTGCGCCAGGAGCTGTTGTCATCGGCGACGTGACTATCCACGAGGGGGTAAGCATTTGGTACAATGCCGTTGTGCGAGGCGACACGGCACCTATTGTCATAGGCCGCAACAGCAATATCCAGGATAACAGCACGCTGCATGTCGATGCGGACGCACCGCTGATCATTGGTGCAGAATGTACCATTGGGCATAACGCAGTCGTGCATGGTGCGACGGTAGGAGATAGAGTGCTCATAGGGATGAATGCTGTTGTGCTCTCCCATGCCCAAGTTGGTACACAGACAATGATCGGAGCCTGCGCCTTACTAGGGGAAGGCAGAAGCGTTCCGGCTGGGGTGCTAGCGCTTGGTGTGCCTGCCAAAGTAGTGCGAGAGTTGACGGAATCCGAGCGCCAACATCTCGTGGAGAGTGCAGACAGTTATGTTGAATTGGCACGATTGCATAAAGCATCGATGCCATAACGTGTACGCTCGGCTTGGCCGAGGTTTATTTTATCGAACTGGACCATAGAACTGCGTGGCTTGAGCCGTGAGGAGTCCATCACATTATCATCACCTGAAAGAACGCCTTTACGGGAGCCTGTCGCGGACGTTGCACGACTAGTTCAATGTCCCAGAGACCCGCCATAGAAAACACCCTTCCCTTGGGAAATGAAGCCGCGTAGATAGGGTTGCCTCCCTGTACCGTTATGCGCGTTGTCCCCATATTCATTGCCGTCATAGTGATGGTGAAGTACACATGTGCATCGGTCACTGGCTTATCGTTGAGGTCATTGATGATGACGACAAGGGTGTTGCTGGCATCTACGCGCCCCGGTAGCAGTTGGAGCGTAAGCGAGAGGTTGTCGGCTCGCTGTGTCTGTGTAGTTTGGGCACTCGTGGACGCTATAGAGTCGGTGTAGGTGATATTGGGAAAGACGATGGGAGGCGCATAGAAGGTCATGAAGGCAGCACACAGCAGAATAGCCGCACAGACCGCTGCCTGTATATTCAAGAGCTGTTTCATGCGCTGTTCTGTCTGTTCCAGAGCAAAGAGGCGTGTACGGCGTGTGGGTAGCTCGGCGTCGACAACAGGCAGTAGCACAGTCTGTCGCGTGAACTTGAAGCCAAGGATGAGTAGGGTATAAGCACCAAGCAGCACAATGCTGGCAATGAGAATGCTCTTTACGAGTAGCGTACGCCCGTAGGGATCGCTGAGCAATTGCTGTGTATTGCTTAGCGATGACTCGCCTAGGAAGAGCCAACTGATGAGCAGAACTCCAGCACTGCAGAGGATGAGCGGTGTGAAGCGGCGCAGAAAGAGTGATAGCATTCCCTCTGCAGAATCAGAGCGCAGAGTGAGCGGCAGCAGCAAGAAGCCGAGGTAGCCCAGTCCGCCGAACCAGATACATTGCGCAGCTAGGTAGAGCCAGTCAAAGACGATTGTGCTCACATGCAGTTGAGCGACCTGTGTTTCATCGCTAGTGAGTGCCTGCATAAGGATGATTAGGCTCGCTAGCACTATCCAGGCGAAGGTGTAGCCTTGCTGTACTTGTGCAGCCGAGTAACTTTTTCCCTCTTCTTTCGTAAGGCCGTTAGGCGTCCTCTGCTCTCTCGTAATCTCTGCAACCAGTGGCCCCGATCCCCTCACGGGCTGTGGTGCCTCCAGTATCGCTGTCCGCGGTCGACTTGTCCACCACAGCAGGCCGAGAGCGAGCAATAGCAGTGCTGCACGTACTAGCCACAGATGGCCATAGGTAGTCTGTGTGAGCAGTGGACCTAGCATACCAAAGTCGATATATCCATCATTGAAAGCCTGTGTTGCGCGTATAGCATAGAGCAAAAGAAGAACAACCTCGCCGACTAGTAGTCCTGCTAGGCAGAGTCGCTGCATCGGTAGAGCCTGTCTCTGTGCCTGTGCGACTAGAGCTGAATCTCTCTCCATTCCTCTTAAAATGAAGCGCTCTATAACCAGGATGCCCACCCAGAAGGTAAGGGCAATCAGCACAAGCCACTCCCAAGCAATAGTCAACACCGAGAGCAGACCCAGTGTTTGCACCCCCTGTACATCATTACTACTGCTAGGACCAAGTGTTGACACACCGCTGAATCCTGTGCTTGAATGACCTATATTGAAACCTATGAGGCCAAAGGTGGTATGTCCATCGCCATCGGCTAGAGCGGTCCACCTGACTTCGTAGCCACCCTGAGGAAGTTGATCGGGCATTCTGAGTGGCGTATCCAGTTCATATACATCGCTGCTAGCTATGCTGCTATGTGCCGCGCTTACATTGAGCAACTGCCCATCAGGAGAGATAGCATAGACCTTGGCCACGCTGATAGGGCTAATAGGAGCATTGAAGAAGATACGCACTACCTTCGGTGCCCGCTCAAGGGTCGAACCATCGATAGGGTCGGAGCCAATGACAAAAGCATGTGCGGATGCCTTTGATTGCTGAAGCATACTGAAGCAGATAGTGGCGAAAATGCTCAGTAACAGTGCTGGCAAAAGGCGATGCGTAAAAAATCGTAGCTGCATATGTCCTTCTTTGTCAACTACCTCCGGTGAGACACCGAAGGCTTGGGTTTACACCTGGACTCCACCGCAACTCTGCATACCGCAAGAGGCGTGCAGCTTTGGCTTCCTTGTCCGATGCATCAGGGATGAGTGACAAACACCCCGTCTTGATCCAGTCGTGCCGAATCAAGAGCGTCCTGAGCGTCACATTTCTTGCGCCAATCAGATCGGCATGCAGCGTGTAACCACACTTCGGGTTCTGGCACACAAAGAGCAATCCTTTACGTGGGCGGTTCTCATCCGCTGTATGTCCGCACATGGGGCATGCTTTTGAGGTGTAATCCGCATCCACCTTGACGGCGAGCGACCCCGCAAGTGCAGCCTTGTAGCTGATGAGTGCCTGAAGTTCGGCAAAGGACCACTGTGAGTACACGCGATTGGCTTTCCGTGCTTTGGATGAGACACGCTCAGTGCCTTTGCCGTTTTTCTTGCGTGTGCGTTTGCGTCGCTTCGTTCGCTCCCGGATATCAGTTAATTGTTCGAGTCCAAACAAGGCATGTGGGTGCTGCTTGATGATCTGTTTGGCAACATAGTGGTTGGCTTGCATTTTCAACCGTCTCTCTCGCTGGGCAATCCGTTTCAAACGGCGTTTCGCGCCACGAGTGCCTTTCTGCTGCAAGCGTTTGCGTAGTCGTGCGTCATGGTTGGCTTGGTGTCGTGTGCGTTTGCCTGGATGAAAGCTGGTCTTGCCTGTCGAGGTGGAAGTGACCGCCAGATAGCGAATACCCACATCCACCCCGACGACTTCGCTCAGTTGTTCACAGGTAGGCTCAGGCACCTCAATCTTCAGGGAAACGAGCAAATAGAACGTCTTCTTTTGCCTATCATACCACAATTTGGCATCCCCGATGGTGGCTCCTTGCCGAATGAGCGCGACGTGTTTGTCATAGCCCTGATAGGGCACACTCAGACGCCCGTGAAGCGTGCCAAGACTCACTCGGCTGTCACACTGAAAGGTATAATCCCGCTCATAGGTGTACTGCACCGTTGGGGAACTGTAGTGCGGTGGCTGGTCCAGCCCCTTGAAGCGTTTCTTCGTGATCTTCATGCGGCGATGTTCCCCATTCTTCAAGAGTTTCGTCCACAGTCCCTTGTACGTTGCTGAGACCTGCCGTTCCACGCTACAGGCGAGTTGCGAGGGAAGCTGATAGCGTATGCGCAGTTCTGCGTACATGCCTTTGTGCAACTTCGTGACGCTGCTGGTTTTGCTATGCGCAAAGGCATACTGACTCACCGCATTGAGGCCATCGCGATAGGCCAGTTGGGTCTCTCGTAAGCCGTGAGCTTGCTCGGTGGCGGTGAGAAGCTTCAGTTTGGCGGTGATGATCTGCTGCACGCTGTTCACCTACTGCTTGCGGGGTCTGCTCTCCAGACCGAAGGTAGAGACATTCCATCCCAGAAGAAACCCCCGATGCCATTCGTACGTGTCTAGACGGGACAATTTGCCAGGCATGTGCTGCCTTGCTAGATGAGCATACTCATAGCCAGTCAGGAAGATGTATGCCCCACCTGGGTTCTTGTCCATGTCTGCATAGGCTTTGCACGCTGCAAGATAGCCGTCTTTGAGCGTGCGTGAAACGAGGTAGCGGGCCTTGACGATACGAAGCGGCACATAAGTATCAAAGTTCCTAAGAGAGGGAAGAGGTGCAGGTTCCTGTGTTCCTTCCCGCTGAGGGACTGAGAGCACAGGGACAGTGGTACGAATACTTGTGGTTTCGGTGTCGTTCAACATGGGTCACGTTCCTCTCGTGCTTGACGCTAGACGTGCTCAGTCCCATACTAGCAGGGATGAGTGTCTAGGTTGCTTAACGGTAGCTAGACGCTTATTACTGGTCGATGTTACTGCATCGACCTTTCTTCTGATAGAATAACATACCCTAGACCAATTTGTCAATAGTTGTCTACAGACTGATCTAGGGTATTAAGAGAGGGATGACAGCGTGAAGTGGCTTGTAGCCTCAAAACGAAGCTATCTTGTAACACCTGATGTAAAAGATAGCTCAAGCAGGCTCCCAACAAAAACAAGATGATTCACCATCACAGGGAAATCATCCTGGGTAAGCTGAGTGCGGTGTAGCTCAAGAACAGGAGTAGTCCTCACTATCCCTAAATGGTTCTGCTCCCTTAATGTAGGTAGTCTCGCAATCGCTGTATTTACCGACTTTACCACCTCTATGCCGTACTTCTCCTTCATCGCCGTCCAGGTATTGTACTGGGGATCAGACTGCAAGCCTTGAAAGATGTCGTCCTTTACCAATTCTGGATGGTAAAAGTTTTCTGAGAGACGATAGTACACCGCGCCAGCAGGGTACCGAATGCCTTGCCGTAACAGACGATGAGGCACCATTTCCCCCTCTTTTCTGCCCAACAGCTTTGCGACCCAATCGGGTAGAGTTACAAGATCAGGCTTATCAAGAAACTCGCTAACAGGTTCTAAACCCCGTTCTCTAATGTACTGATCGTAGTTCGCAACAAAGGCTGGTAACTTCATAAGTGGCGGTTTGACGTACACCGACCTCTCTCTTGCTACTAGTAACCCTTCACTTTGAAGTAATTGAATGACCTTGTTCACGGTCTCGCGTGTCGTATGAAGCTGTTCTGCTAGCACACGATGAGGGGGAAGACGCCCATTTGTTCCAAATTCTCCCTCTCTAATGCGCTGACGGAGTTGTTCTGCAAGAATATCCACCTTGGTAGTATCGGCCATACTATTCCTTCCTTTCATCAAACAACGTTGTTTGACGTGGTAATCTAGTCCAATCGTATCGCTAAATGTTCCAGAAGTCAACGGACAAGTTGGGCTAGATCAAAATGCGTCGTTTTGAAGGGGAATCAAGTCTCAAGGAAGGACGAAAAAGGTGGAAGAAAAGTCTGTGTTTGGCTATGGTTGTCCATATTTTTAAAACATGCGGCGATATGTCTTGGATGAGCAGGCGGTCAGAGGTCTCTGTTCTCTTCTTCTCTTACTCTTCTGATTGCCCTTTCATAAGTCGAGCCGCCTTACCCCTAGATGAATCGTGGGGGTATCCGGCGGCCCTTCCATGAAAGTTTTGGCAAAAAAATTGTACATCAGTCTAGATAGTGTATGCAATATCAGACTGCGGAATATATTTGAAACGCGCAGATGGGTCAACTCGTATATCTAAGAAGAGGATCTAGCTTTGGTTTACTATATCAGGAGGGGAAATATGCTAGCACTCATGTCTGACATCGGTATTAGAATTGGTAACACTGCCTTCTCATTTAGTTTCAGCCTCATCATCTACTTGATCATTGCAGCCCTTATCGGGCTGGTCGCGGAAGGTCTGGTAGGCCGCCGCCTGCCCTTCGGTTTCATTGGAGCCATTATTGCAGCGCTTGTTGGCATCTGGCTCATGACCCAGATAATCATCATCACTGGCATTAACGATATCTATGTCTATGGTGTGCCGCTCGTAAGGGCGCTTATCGGCGCGCTCATCTTCGTAGCAATCTGGAATGTGATTGTCTCAGCCTTCTACAGAAGGCGCGACTACGTGTAGCAACACGAAAAAAGTATACCCCATGAAAATTTTTCCCACAGCAATCGTGGGAAAAATTTTCAAAAGCTGCTTTAACTCATCTCATTGGCCAGAGCGAAGGACATCAGTTCCCGTTCAAGCTGTTGGTAGACTTGAGTTTCGGCTTCATGGATGTAGAGCGTTTGTCCTTGCCTACGTAGTTGCATGCTCAGTTGCGTGACCCGCTCACGGAAGTTGGCCAAGAGGGGGCGTTGCTCTTCGTAGGTAGGCATCACCGCTAAGCGAATGTATTCAGTTGCGTAGAAATCCTGCTCTGTAAAGGCTACACTAAGAGCATTAGTAGCCTGCTCTAGTAAATGTTGACGCTCTGGAGTAAGGGTGTGAGGCAGTATACTTGCGGCAGCTAAGCTACCCGCCGTCTTTCCTCCTCGTCGTATGGGATATACTGCTACCGTTCGCAACGGATCAACGCGGGATAGGGGTAAGAGAGGTTCTAGATGCTCATAGTCGGGCACCACGTTTCCATGTCCTCGGCTAACTACATAGCCAGAGAGTGACTCGGCACCAAAGAAAGCAATGTCTTGCAGCATTTCACGTGGCCAGTTGGAGGTGGCAGCTCTACAAGTAGTAACCAAGCTGCGCACAAAAGGAGGCTGTCGGGGCGCAAGGCATTGCAACATGACAAGGATCAAGCCTTCCTCCTCAACTTTCATCAGCTTGATAAGCTCTGTCAGCACAAAGTCGGTAATGGCAATGTGGGGTGTAGGAACACAGTAGTCTGCCAGCAGTTTGAACAATTGCCTGTAAAAGGAACTTGGAAGCTCACTCGCTGGCTCCTTGGTCGAGTGAGAGAGCGAAGGGGCAAGAGTTGGGAATTCCTGGGCGATTGAGGTACGCAGAGGATCGGCATAAGCGGCAGGAACTGCATTAAGCAAGCGACCCAAGCTCTCTGGACGAGGGTGACTGCCTTCCTGAATCCAACGAGCGAGGGTCACGGGATTCACGCCGATTTGTTGCGCAAGCTGTTCACGTGCTCGTCGCTCTTTGATAAGCGTTGCCAGCACATCACGCCAGCAAGCTGTGTCGTTCATATGGGCGCTTCTTTCTCTATAAAATGGGTTTGCTAAAGATGTGAATGGTTCTCATAATCAATTATATAAGTAGCGAGGGTTAATGTCAATAGACGCATTGATAAAGGATAAAGACGTGATTCTCTACGTTAGCATCTGTATTTATTAGCTCAACAGTTCTTTCTCCACTACTGCACCGATAATTGAGCCATCGGCATTGCTATAGCTATACAGGACTACCAATCCCTCTTGGAACCCACTCTTGAAGCTAGAGTCGAAACTTACTTTGGCTGCAAAGGTCGTATTGCCATTATTGCTTGTACCCACGGCATCAGCATGTCCAATATCCATGTAGAGGTGATTGAGTACGACGATACTTCCAATTTTCCCTATGGGGGCATTGCCATTACCCGTGATTGTTATAGGACTGCTCAGGTAGTCGCGACCAGGTGGCGAAGTGAGTCCTATGCCATCGGAAGTTACGGCAGTGGCGCTCCAGATGCCATTGTTCGTGTTGTTTTCAAGCCGACTCAGCGAGACTTTGATAGAGCCACCACTAGGGGAGGTGCTCTTGACGATAACCTCTGCTTTGGAATCGTGTGGGCCCCCGCCGCTCACGATGGTGGTAGGAGCATGGAGGCTCCAGTGTAGCAGGGTTGCAGCTAGTCTAGCAGCACTCATATCGGCGTGTAGCTTCCAACTCTGCTGTCCCTGATCCACCTGCTGTTGGTCGGCCTCGGCCTGATAGCGCGTCAGGTCGGGGAAGATGCCAGGAAAGGAAACCGGAATGAGCGTACCCACTCTCTCTGACCAGGCGAATTCACGGAAGAGGTCCATCTGTGATGCCGTCGTATTCTTGTTTATACTGGAATTCTGATCCACCTCGCCCGTGAGCAGAGTATTGTACGCGCTAATGCGTGCATCACCCTTGTAAAGGTCTAGCAGCTTAAAAAGCTGCTTCGGACTAGGGGAAGTAATGTTGTCATAGATGTAGAGATCGAGTATTGCTCCTGGTCCCTCGGCTCTTACCGTCACGAGTGCTTGTAGAGAAGCATCATTTTTCAGGTGTGCGCACGTTACTTTTTCAACATTGTTTACATTCGCTTGGATAGGTATAATGGGGTTCCAATATGTAGTAAGACTCACTGCTACTGGGCATGTCTGCCCTCCTGTCTGGATGGGGGCCACGGAGGTTGCTGTCGCGTTGTTGCTATTGCCGACAGATGCTGCGTCACTACTCCCGTTAGGGCTACAGGCTGCTAGAGCGCTTAGCAACATGAGAAACATTGCCAGCATCATACGCTTGCTATAGAAATTTTTTTGCATAGAAACCTCCACGTGCTTTTTTATATTGTATATCACGGTTGTCTCAAGCCTTCGTGTAGGAGCAAGAGACCCTAATTAGCATAACACGAACATAAAGAGAAGATGCATGCATATGGCCTATTCGGTCTATCATCAAAAACTGAGGTGCGAAAAATCTGTTGTCCAAACGTTCTTAGTATATAGAAGAGTCAATTTTCAAAGGCTAAATGTTGGTGGTTACCATACCTAGCTATTGAAGTGACAAATCTGCATCTTTTTTCTTGCTATATACGTATACTAAACAATCACCTGGCGCAATTGTAGAAGGGTGCCAGGTGTGGAAGATGGTAGGGCATGTACTACTTTTATTAATGAGGGTATAACTGTGGCAACAAGCGGAGAACTACGAGCAATCGTCGAAGAGTTAGCACTGATTGACATCGGAGACGCAGCTACCTATCTCGGGGAAGAGGACCAGTTGGAGGAGGAAGAGCTAGATATGCCTGCCTCTGCAGATATCGATGAAGCTGAACTGATGGTGTTGTGCAAAAGTACGACTTATCTTGTCCAATAAGGCTAGCAAGGCGTACTTGTCTTGATACTCAAGAGACGAGCTGGTTCCGACTAATTGGGAACCAGCTCGTTTGTTATGCGTTCAATATTTTGCTTCGGTAAGTACTTTGATACGCTTCTCGACGCCCGGTATGCCGCTGGTCTTGAGTTGCTTTACTACCTCATTAACGTCGTACTCGATGCGGCGATGCTCTGCCTGCCAAGTGTGGTCACGCCATGTGAGGATAGCATAGGAGGCGCGTGGATTGTGGTCGCGTGGTAGTCCACAGCTACCAGCATCAACTAGTAGCAAATGACGCCAACGCCGCTGGTAGGCGATGTGCAGATGACCAAAGGCCAACGCACCGCTAGATGGTGCCAGTCCTCCAAGTAAGTGTTCCAATATGCTATCTGGCGTATCTGGGCCAATGTGATCTTCTAGGTTGAGCGGATTAGCATGCACTACGAGCACATCTGTTCTATCTGGATGCGTAACAAGATGAGAGAACGGCAGCGAAGCTAGGTAGTCGATGCCATGTGCGCCGATCTGCTCACGCGTCCAGGCAACGACACTCTGCTTCTTAGCGCTCTTCTCTGGCGCTTCTGAAACAATTTCTACATCTGTATTGCCACAGACAACGGGGCAGTCCAATGCCTGCACTAGCTCTAAAACTTCCTTGGGACGCGGACCATTCAGGCAGAGATCGCCAGCCACAATAGTCAGATCAATATACGGTTGTTGTGCTAAATCCTGTAACACAGCCTCTAGTGCAATCTGGTTGCCATGAATATCTGCTAAGATCGCAATGCGCATAAAATGTAGTGTCCTATAAAAAATGAGAAGTCTACTAAATCTACAATTTTACAAGTGTGCGGTCGATACTTGCCAGTGTAGGGCGTCCTGCAAGCTGCATGGCTAGTTTCAGCTCTGCCTGCAGCAGTTCCAGCACATGGCGTACCCCCTCTTGTCCGTTGGCTGCTAGGCCCCACAGAATAGGCCGACCAACGAGAACCGCTCGTGCTCCCAGCGCCAGGGCCTTCAACACATCTGTTCCGCGCCGAATGCCCCCATCAAGAAAAACCTCGCAGCGTCCTGCTACAGCTTCCACAACCTCGGGCAA
>JAFATZ010000159.1 GCA_019243675.1 Ktedonobacteraceae bacterium
CAGGCGGCAGTGCGCCAGGGTAATACGGCAGTGCGCATCCCGCAAGTCTATCAGGAGACGATGCGCCTGCTTAACGGACTCAAGGAATTGCAGCATAACATCAATACCCATATTGAGACGGTGCTCAACCAAGCCAGTCTGCGCGATATCCTTGAGCAGACCTTTACCTCCCGTCTTCACCAAGTTACACGACGCGCCTACCATGAACTGCGCACCACCGACCATGTCTCGCGTTTTCGCCCTGGTATCAACGAGGCGCTTGCTGCATTGAGCACTAAGTATCAAGACTACACGGCAGATACGGCGAGCCAGAATGGTACGAACAAGCAACAGAATGCTTCGGTACAGCGTATACCTGAGCAAATCGAAAACATTCAAGCGCAGTTTGATACGCTCGATACACTACTGGATATTATCGATGCACGCCATAGCCAGTTCTTCGATTCGGCGGTGCGCTCAATCGAACATCGTTTGAGCGCAAATACGAGCACCAGCGGCCACCTGCGCACTATCCTGGAGCATCTACTAGCTACTCAACAAGCAACTAGTGTAACTGCTCAATCTGCTCACAGCCTGGAGCAGGTTGACGCTGACGCACTGGTGCATTTGTACAGCCTCGCCCTGCTGGATGAGAAGTCCCTGATGTCGCCACGTAAGACCCCAGAACCGTTTATACCCGATCCCGATGTCAGCTCAGAACTCAGCGAGCAAGAGAAGAGGGCGGCCCAGGAGCAGACGCTTGCACAACTTAGCCGTGCTCTATCGCGTGAACGTGTACGTATGTATGCCAATACACTGTTGGCCGACTGTGATAAGCGACGTATGGGCGATATTGCTCTCAATGGTCCTGACGACCTACCGATGTTAATCTATCTGCGTCTGTATGGTCAAGATGGCTCCCTGGGCTATCTTTCGGAGGAACTGGTCGACGCGCCCTGGATAGAGCGTGCAGGTATCGGCTTCCGTGATTTTGTCATTCGCCGTGTAAAAGAAGCTCCTATGAGATAAGTATAGAGAAAGGTAGAACAAACCATGTCTTATGATGACACCTTCCAGGCAAGCCCCGATGACCTCTGGTCTACTGCGCCCAAGTTTCAAGCTGCTGGTGATGCCATTCGCGGCGTCGCCAGAAGTTTGAACATCGCTATTACGAACGCCTCGTCCTCCTGGGATGGCGAGGGTCAAAAACAGATCAACAGGCTGGGAAAGAGTGTTGAGGAAAACTTAAAGGCGCTGGCCGACGCGCTGGATGAGATTGGCACTTGTTTGCACAAGGGTGCCACCTTGATAGATACCACAGAGACAAACAATCGCAACCGATTTCAGAATAACTGAGAAAATTAGCAAAAGCACTCCACGGAAAAGTATCCTGTTAAGGGGAAAGGAAATTTCGTATGCCTGCACCTTTTCTTCACGGATCTCGGCCACCAGAATCACTATCTCAAGAAATTCAAGATCTCGCCAATCAGTTTGCAAATGTCTCTGGAGTGCTCTCGGAGCAATACGATACACTGAACAGGGCGACCAACGGCCTCCTAGATGGGACGTTTCCCTGGAAAGGAAAGGGCGCTACTGCGTTCTTTGACAGCTGGCAGGTATTTGGCAAGTACATGGAGCAGTTACAGAAATCCTGCGAGGACACCCACACCTCACTCAGCAAATTGTCCGGCAAGATTGCTGATGCAGAGTCACAGCAAGCCTGGGATATCCTTCTGGCGATTACAGGCGGGATCCTAACCATCATTTCTTTTGCTGCAATGATCTCCGAATTGGGCCTTAATCCTCTGGTTGATGGGTTCTTTGCTTGGGCTGGAAGCTTTACTGAGCAGGAGGGTGCTGGCGTCGTCAACATCTCTGAAGAGATTACGCAGGCAGATAGTCAGGCTGCTACAGAGCTTCAGGCGATTGAAGATGATCTTACCACTAGTCCTGCGCTAGCAGGCAGTAGCGGTGATTTCAACGTGATACCAGAGGCCATCTCCCCAACTAATCTGGACAATATGATCCTGAATGTCGCAGGGGATAATGGGCAAAGCGAATTTTTCCAACTAGATTTGAATAGCGGCGAACCAGGAAGTACGATCGATGAGGTTGGTCAAAAATATTTAGATGAACTGAAGCAAGCAGGTGTATCTATCGATGATGCACCAGACACACAGCAGTACCTTAAAATGAGAGGAGCAAGAGGAGTTACCTGGAACGATAATCTCTCTACAGATTCCAACGCCGGCGCTCACGGAGTAACAATCTTACTCGGCAATAATGCAAATAATGCTACTGTTTATGAGGAGTACTTACACTTTCAGGAATTAAAAGCGAATAATTGGGTTGGACCATCACCGGGGAGTGCTGAATATTATATGGAAGAGATAAAAGTCGAGCGGCAAGTGCTAGCTAATGCTACAATGCTAAAAATGACTCCTACCGAACAGGCAGAGTTACGTCAGATCCTGCAAGGATATATTGATGACTTGTATGCCAAATATGGCATTCAAATGTAATACCTCAGTCAAAGGAAAAGACTCATGGACAATGGGCAAACACCAGTGCAGCACAATGTTATCGGAGAGGTAAGGGACCCGTTCTGCTCTCCCAGAATCACGAAGGGTCTTGTAGAGTTCTATGTCAGGCCCACGAAAATTGGGGCATTTGTTCCTGGGAAGGTTGCAGAATTGATTGACCAAGATGGTCACTCGCACACCGTCACTGTTCGTGCCATTGGACATATTACGCCAGATACTGCTTCAAACAAATGGCGGCCAGGCGACTTTCTGATCCGTATTGAAGGTATTACTATGGATCAGGCTTTACATATGAGACAGATCAAACAAGCGCAATAAAATTAGCGCACTGCACGTAAAGAGGTTACTGTATCAAAGATATTGGCGCTTAGGGCCAAATCATGTCTTTGTGATCTATCCGCCCGCTGTGTGTAGTACGTCCTAGAAACACGACAAA
>JAFATZ010000171.1 GCA_019243675.1 Ktedonobacteraceae bacterium
GGCTGTCTGCGCGGTTTTCACTTCCATGCCTAAACCAGATGGGGCCAGCATGCCACGCTTTAAGGCCCTTTTCGAGATGGCCCCTTGTTCATAGACCAGCAGGTTGCGCCCGTCGCTTTTGTGTTTGTACTTGGGAAGCTGTGGCCGCCCTGTGAACTTCTCAGGACATGCCTGCCATGCCTCCATCGCCTCAAAGAACGCAACCCATGCCTTGTGAAGTTGGATGAGGACTTGATTGCTCACTTTGGCTGGAAGTGCCTTGTAGGCTTCATGACTCTTGATGCGATGATAGACTTGCACGTTATCCAGGTAGACCTGCTCGTGTATGAAGGACTGCCGTACCTCGTACAAGGCCGCATTATATAAATTCTTGGAGGCAAAGGAAGCGGCATCAACGGCTGCAAAACGCGGGTCATCTCTCTTGATAACGTGCTGTTCTGTTAACTGCATGAGACCGCTTCCTTTCTGGTGGCTAGAGGCACACGGGGGTGTGCTGCTCTGACAGGTTCACAGCAGAGGCATGCTCTGGACGGGGCTGCTGCTGCATCTTCTGCGCAAAGAGCACCTCTGCCTGCGCATCACTGACTGGCCGACCATGCAGCAGCCAGCGATGCTGTCGTACCGAATACCCAAACGTGTCGTCCAGCGGGTAATACCGTAAGGCTTGTCGCTGTGCAGCCAGCCGATGAGCGCGTCGTGCATGCAGGACCGTAAAGCGCACGGCATGCCGACGCTGGACAAAGCTGAGCGGCTGCCCTGTGTGGGAAGAGCACAGGGGAACAATACTGCACCCTCCTGTAGGCAGGCTCACGATCAGTGCAGGCCGAAAGCGCCCCGTGTCTAGGGGGCCAACGCAATAGAGATGTCCTTGAGGGTCTACCAAAGGCATGGGTTGTACTCTCTTTCTGGTGCTTGACAGCTAGGCCCTCAGCCAGGTATCATCCCGCTGAGAGTCTAGGGTACCGTTAGCAACGACTAGACTCTTCCTGCTTATGAGGTGCTACGAACGCCTCATAAGCATACTACTACGACTCTTGCTACTACTTAACTGTTCTAAAGAATGGCTTTGTCCTTAAGGGGCGATTAGCCTAACGATAGTCTTTAATTCTTATTAAAGAATTCAAAGACTTCGATACTATTATACCATCGCTATTTTGAAATGTCAATAGGGTTAAAAACTAGTGGAAGAAAACAAAGGGATAAAAGTTATCATAGACTGTGGTACGATTGTTGTATACTCGAACAACACCAAATTCGTCAACAGATCAGGGGATCACAAACCAATGGCAAAAGTCTCAAGAGCACCAAGAAACTTCTATACCGCCCAGCAAGCAGCCAGGAAGTTGGGAATGAAAGAAGGAACATTTTTCTACCATGTCAGAGCTGGGAAAATTAAGAAGGTAGTTCCACCTGGAAGTAAAGAGGGATACTATCCTAAAGCCTTTATAGATAAAATGGTAGAGGCTAAAGAGCTATTCATTCTTGAATATGCTGCCGAACCATCAACTTTTGAGAAAGCCATCGAGGAAGATATCAAAAGCATATATGAGTTAGGAGTGAGCTTGTTCGGAGTAACTGAGGCAACGCCATATGAAATACTTCTAGAGTGGCACAAGAAAAATCCCCAAACGTATTATGTACTCAAACAAGAAGGAATAGTAACAGGGTATATGGGACTTCTGTATCTCAACAAAGAGACCACAGAATATATAATGTCGGAAACAACATATCGTACTCCTGTACCACCTGCAACAGAAGTACTCCCTTTTGCGCCTAATCAACCTATAGAAGGGCTGTTTGTAGGGCTTGGCGTGCGGCCAGGGATGGGTGAAAGAAGAACTCACTACCATGGCCGCCATCTCATTGCGGGGTGCATCCATGTTTTAGAAGACTTTGCTAAGAGAGGCATGCCAGTTAACAAGCTCTATGCTACAAGCAAAACCAAGTACGGAATAAAGCTTTGTAGAGATTTAGGGTTCAATGAAACAGAGTTTCAAGGTGACCCACTCATTCGATTTGAGCTAGACCTAGAAACTTCTAATTCCCCTTGGGCTGAGAAATACAGAGAAGTCGTCAAACAATATCAAAAGACACAAAAGCAAGCAATTAACGAATGAAATGGGGTATCCCAAAGACCTGCAATAAAACGCTATAAAAATCAATAGAACGCTATAAAATCAAACACTAGTTGTAGATACTGAAGTGGCTCATGGCGTCTCTGCATGCCCTCGCTAGGAAGCAAAGGAGAACTGTTACTAATGGCTCACTCCTCTTCTATGTTGAATACAGCATCTTCTCCAGGTCCTTGGCCTTCTCGACGTGAGCAGGTCCGCCTAGGCATTGCTATCGAAGTTGTCACCATTGTATGGATGGTGATAGAGGCAACAGTGGCACTCACGACCGGGGTTCTCACCAGAAGCGTCTCTTTAGAAGGATTTGGCATTGACAGCATCATCGAGCTGCTTGCTGGTAGTATCTTACTGTGGCGACTGCTAGTTGAGAGCCGTGGTGGATCAGAGGAACGGGTCGAACGCGCTGAGCGGCGTGCTTCCTGGATAACGG
The DNA here is from genome assembly GCA_019243675.1 of Ktedonobacteraceae bacterium. Taxonomy (GTDB): domain Bacteria; phylum Chloroflexota; class Ktedonobacteria; order Ktedonobacterales; family Ktedonobacteraceae; genus JAFATZ01. Next base: position 2,563 of record JAFATZ010000171.1, read on the forward strand.
CTGTCGGCCTATTCGCGCTCGCATGTTATATCGTTGCTGACAGCGCCTGGAGCTTGCTCACGCGCACGCATGCTGAGTCGTCCTGGTGGGGCTTGGGCCTTGCCGTTGCCGCGGCGATCATCATGCCGTTGTTGTGGCAAAGCAAGCTGCGCGTCGCCAAGCGCATCAACAGTGCAGCTCTTAAAGCGGATGCTGCGTGCAGTGTCACCTGCGCCTATATGTCGCTTACCCTGCTAGCTGGTCTGCTGCTCAATCGCCTCTTTGGATGGTGGTGGATTGATCCTGTGGCAGCACTGGCGTTGGTGTACTTCATTGTGCGAGAAGGACGTGAAGCGTGGCACGAAGCTCGTACTGGAGAGAGGTGTGAGTGCTGTGAATCCTGAAACTGAATATTGCCTTTTTCCAGTTGGCTTTCTTCATTCACTGCTCAAACATCGTGCAGAAGCGCCCAATCAAGGCAGCGAAGGCGCGCCCGATCATGGCTCGAACTGAATACGACGTTTGCAGAGGGGTTTGAAGGTGAGTCGTACACGGGTATGAGCACTATGTACGCTTTGTCGCTACGTGGACAGCAACAATACCGCCTGTAAGTCGATGAAAATGTACATCGCTCCAACCGGACTCTTCCATGATTTTTTGCAGTGACACCGCATCAGGAAAGTTGGTAAGTGAGTGCGGTAAGTAGGTGTACTCCTCGAATGCTTTCCCAATGATGGTGCCCAAGAGCGGCACGAGTTTGTAGAAGTAGAAGGAAAAGAGCGCTCCGAAGATTTTTCCGGGCGGATGGCTGATCTCTAGACAGACAACGCGGCCACCGGGGCGTACGACGCGTAGTGTCTCACGGAAGCCTAGACCAATATCCGTAAGGTTACGCATAGTAAAGGCTGAGCAACAGCCGTCAACACTGTTATCGGGTAAGTCGATGTGCTCAGCATCTCCAAGGCGAAGGTCGATACGATCCTGTAATCCTAGCTGGGCTATCTTGATGCGTCCCTGGTCGAGCATTTGTGGAGTAATATCCATGCCGATCATGCGTGCTTGCGGTCCGCTGGCACGAATAACGGCTATCGACAAATCGGCTGTTCCTGTACCCAAGTCGAGACCTGTTTCTGCTGGCCCGAGGGCTAAGCAACGTGCAGCAAATGCACGCCAATAGCCGTCCAGACCAAAGGTCATAAGATGATTCATGAGATCATAGACGCGTGCAATGCGCCCAAAGAGGCGCTGAACGTAGGGCCGTTTGCCGCCGCTCTGCTGGAACTTCTCTTTTAACAAATTTTTTGTACTCATACTAATGGTCCTGTATACTCGAAACAGTACTCATTTGTTGTGGTGCGTAGGCCATAGCTCCATACTCCGCAACAAACATTCATTACGCTTTAGCGATTACGTGCTATGACAAAATCGACTAATTCGTCAAGCACAGCGCGCTCTGAAGAGGGTGGAAAGTAGGAGAGCGCCTCTTTTGCTTTATGGCTATAGGTGCGAGCATCGGCAAAGGCACGCTGAATACCATATCCGCTGTTCACCCAAGCAACGACCGCCTGTATGTCATCTTCTTTACGTGTGGTGCTACTGAGCAGATTGTGTGCCTGCTCATAGTGGCCGTTCTTCTGCGGCTGTTCCTCTAGTGCATAAATCAGAGGTAGAGTGACCATGCCCTGGCGTAGGTCGTTTCCGGCAGGCTTTCCGATTGTTGACTGATCTTTCGTATAGTCTAATATGTCATCAATGATTTGGAATGTGATACCGAGATTAATGCCATATTCGTAGAGCAGGTCAATTTCTTCATCGGAAGCATTGCTCACAATCGCACCACCCTTACTACAGGCTGCAATGAGACAAGCTGTTTTATGCTTAATTTTCTCGTAATAGGCATGGGGAGTCAGGTCGATGCGTCCTGCCGTCATCATCTCCATAATAGTGCCTTCACACACCGTTGCCACCGTATCTGAAAATAGCTGATCAATACGATGATCCTTTACATCGGCAATCAGACCAGCCGTTTTGGCAAAGAAATAATCTCCTAAGAGCACAGCGATCTTATCGCCCCAAAGCGCGTTTACTGTGGGAAGGCCACGCCGCGTTTTTGCCTCGTCTACAATATCGTCGTGGATCAGTGTGGCGAGATGGACCATCTCGAAAGCCACGCTCAGAGGAAGAAGTTTCTCAAAGCGATAGGTGTGTAGCTTTCCTGAAAGCAGGGTAAGTGCTGTTCTAAGACGTTTCCCTTGCGCTCCCAATACATGCATTGAAGCAGAATTGAGAATGTCTAGTCCAGAAGTGGCCCTCTCCTGAAAAAGTGCATCGACTTGGTCGAGATCATCCTGAATGCCGACAAAAAGTCGACTCAACGTAGCCGTATAGTTCATAGTTTCCTCCGTTGTGGAGATGCTCACGCCTGGCTCTTGCAACTTGTTCCTTAGAACGCGTTAAGTCTCCCTGTCAGATTATAGCGTGCCTCGTCCACAGCGGGTAGTTTGAAGTCCTTGCTGAACTATATGTCAGAGGTTGTATCGACTTCAATCAAGTCCTCTTGTACATATCCTGCAGTAAAGTTAAATTCATCTAATGCATCAAGCGCTGTACTGTACTCTTTCCAGGTGAGACGGCGGTTGAGCAACGGGTCATTCACAGCTTTCCAGGCGGGGAAATATTGATCCATGAGGCTGACGGGAGTGTTTGGTCCTAGTTCTTGCGCGATCCAACCTAGGACTTCGTGTGTTCCTGAAATATCTTCTGGCAGAACAAGGTGGCGGATAAGTAGCCCACGCCGTCCGATGCCCTCTTCATCCAGTTGCAATGGGCCAACTTGACGGTACATTTCCTTCAGTGTGGCCTGATTATGCTCAACATATCTGGGCATTTTTGAGGTACGTAGGGCGTTCTTATTGTCAGAGTACTTCGCATCGGGAAGGTAGATGTCAACTACGCCATCCAATAGCTTCAAGGTCTGCAGGTTTTCATAGCCTGCACAATTGTACACAATAGGAAGCTGCAATCCCTTCTCACAAGCGACGACCAATGCTGCCAGAATCTGTGGAACAAAATGAGTGGGTGTCACCAAGTCCAGATTGTGGCAACGTTTCTTCTGCAGATAGAGCATCATCTCGGCCAAGCGCTGCGGTCCGACGCGATGTCCTAGTCCTCCCTGGCTGAGTGAGAAGTTCTGGCAGTAGGTACAACGGGCTTGGCAGTACCCGAAAAAGATAGTGCCAGCCCCGCGTGTACCACTAATTGGTGGCTCTTCGCGGCGATGAACGTTCCAGGACGCAACGATGGCTTCGGTAGCAGAATGGCAGACGCCAGTCTTACCTGCAATGCGATTACAGCGGCAGTTTTGTGGACAAATAGTACAATTGCGCAATATCTCCCACGCAGTAGCGGCCCGTTCTGCCAGTTCTCCTGTTTTATAGAGGTTGAGATAGCTAGGATAGATCATATGATGAGCTAGTTTTCAATTTGCTCCTCCTGCACCTGCAGGAGGAGCAAATTGAAAGTAAGAATCTACTATGGTGTAGGCCATTTAAAGCCTCGTCGCGATGGTTTGGGACCAGAAGAACGTGGTTTAGCGCCACTCACCTTCTTTTGACGCGTACCGGTACTAGTAGCACGTCTGCGCAGCTTAGTAGGTGTCGCCTTTATGCTCATCGTATCCTCTGACTGATGCTCAATGGCCTCCACCTTCTCTTCGGTTGGTACTACATGGATCTGGCCCACTAATGCCTCAGTGTCGTGGGCAATATTAGTCCAGTACTGTGCTTCCTCTCGCTGTGCAGGGCGTGACCCCTTGATAACACGACCATCGGGTAGATGTGTCAAATGATCTGCTTGGCGAGTGTTATATTGGTCATTCTGTCTCTTTTTAGCGGAGTGATGAGTGAATTCGCGACCAGATGTATCGGAACGGTTATTGAAGCCAAAGTGCTCGTAGTCGCCCTCGAATTGTTCATCGTTGGGTGAGCGTCGTGTAGTCTCCTGGTGTCCACGATGTGGTGGTCTGTGTGTGCTTTCAGAATAGCGCTCTTGACGAAATTGCCTTTCATCATATCGTGTGTTGTGAGCAGGACGATCAGATTCACGGAAGCGTTGGTCGTGGGAATCGAAGTTGCGTCGCTGATTTCCTCGATACTGGTCCCGTTCGCCATAGTGGTTGCCTGGACCACGCGTTTGTGTGTTGTAACGAGGGCCATATTCTTGAGGATCATGTCGGCCTCGTTCACCAGCAGGCCCACGACGCTCTTCAGGGCGTTGGCGCTCGTCAAAGTTGCGTCTACCTGAGTCAAAGTGACGAGAGGCTGTATTGTTCCCTTGGTGTGTTCGCTCAAAGCTGCGAGGTGTGTTTCGAGGTGCCTCACGGTAGTCGTAGACTCTACCATTTCTACGACCATTATCAGGTGTGAAGTTATCTGGTTGCTGGTAATTGCGTCGGTCGTGAGAAAGCGGCTGATTGTTCTGCCTGCGTGGATGATAATCAGCATGCTGCTGTTGTGCTCCTGACTCCCATGCGCGGTCTACTATTTCGCGATTAAGACGAGGACGGGTAGGGTGTGTATATCGCTGCTCTCTATACCCGCTTGAGGACTGGTTGCGAGATGACGGACGCGAGTCGTCTCGCCTTTGCTTGTTGAAATCTCTGGTCATAAATCCTTTCCGGTTGAGCCGTATGGAGGTGTACATTACGTGGTAGTTAGATTGGTTAGGTTGTTTAGGTCAGTTGGGTCCTTTTTACTTGCTCACATACCACACATCACCTAGTATACCACACCTCGTCGAGAGCGATGGGAAGTAATGCCTATCTACCCAGAAGGGGTGGGAGTCGATATGGCAGGAACCGCTCCCGTAATCAGTGGCACAGCATTGAACGTAGATTGATTGCTACCGACCATGGCAAGCATCTTCTGCGGTAACTCATCTGGAAGTAATGGCCGTAAGGTAATACTATAATACAATCCTGCTTCAATGAAAAAACCTTGTTGCTGGCCGTTCAATTGACCTTTCAGACTCTGAAGCTGTGCTGATGTTAGCAGGATAGCACTGTGTGGGATGGTGTACTTGAGACAACTCGTTTCTTGATTGGGACTTGTATCATCGGGTGGCAATGGGCCGCACTCGCTATTGGTGGCCTGCGCAAGGGTAAAATCGGCTAGGGGCCAATCAGTAGTTTGTGCGGGATCGGCATGAAAGATTTGCCGTGCGAGCAATGCAAAAGAGCTAGCGTTATAGGGGTGCGTTGGCCCTTTGACCGTTTCGTTAATGGCTGTAATGGCCTGCTCTAAACTATGATATTCAGCCATATCTTGCGTGCTCTCCGGCTGATTGCCAAACGATCCGTATACAAACTCTTCTTGCTTGCCGTTAAGCATCAGTTCGAGAAAGGTAGCATTCTGGTCCTGTATATCAACAAACTGTTGTCTCTTCAGATTAAGCAATCCATCAGTGTCAAGTAACGTGTGCAAGAGCTGTTGTAACGTGTCGCTGTCAAGTTTCCCTGTCTGCTGTGTACCCAGGATAAATGTGCCATCGCCGTAGATGCTCATACTGGGACTCAGTTCTAACGAGCCATAGAGGCCGCCGCCATAAAAGGTACGTATAAGGATATCTTGTGGGCTTGTACTATACGTGATGGATTGCGTTGAATTTATTGTGAGGGTGTTGGTATGATCCTGATTGCCACTGCTCAGCCAAGAACCCAGATCGCAGGCACTAAGCAGTGTACTCAGGACTAAGAAACAAAGGACGAAACTATATGGTGAGGTAATTATAGGATGCATATTTCTCATGAGTATCTCAAACTATTGATGGAAAAAACGATAGCTTATCATTTTATAGACGAGTTTTGCTGCCAGAAAATCCGCCTGTATCTGCCCTTCTAGCGGACATAGCTCGACTACGTCCATACCGACTATTGTAGTGCGTCGGCAGATCTCGTGGAAAAGGTCGAGCACTTGGTACCAACTGAGTCCTCCTGGCTCTGGAGTGCCGACAGCAGGCATCTCACTGGGATCAAATACATCAAGGTCAATAGTAACATAGGTGTGGCTGCTTAGTCGATGCCAAGGAATAGTTGCACTGCCTTTTGCCATCTGATAGGCCCACACGATAGCCACATCTGGTTTTGTCTGTAAAAACTTAGCCTCTTCAGAGCTAAAACTGCGGACACCGATTTCTAGCAACGGGATGCCCATATCCACAACACGACGCTCAATACAAGCGTGTGAGAGCGGTGTCCCTTCAAATATATCGCGCAAATCTCCGTGAGCATCTATGTGGACTACTGTCACATCAGGATAGCGTTCATATACAGCGGCAATAACCGCTGCTGAGAGTGAATGTTCGCCGCCAAGTGTAAAAGGGAGTTGTTGCCGCTCTAGGACTGCACGTACGGCATCACCCGTCGTTTGTAGTGCCATTGCATGGTTCATTCCACTATAACTCAAAGGAGAACACGTATACACGCCGCTTTCGATGGGGCAACACACAAGTTCCTCATCATACAACTCCATCTGACTAGACGCATTAAGAATTGCTTGTGGCCCATATCTAGTACCTTTTCTGTAACACACGCTGTACTCTAGCGGGGCCGGAATGATAATTACACGGGCTGTTTCGAGGTTACACTCTGGTGCATCAGGGGCACCAAATTGGGTCACAAGCAAATCACTCAAAGGTTTTTTCTCCTGTTTTTTATCGCACCGCCTGTTTGGCTCTACGTGCAGCCATAGCGGCTTCATAGCGCTCTGCATCCGGTACGTCTGGGCGTAGAGAACGGTTGGCACGTACCACAAAATGCGCCTCTATCTCATCGGTCTGGAACATCTCCTTGGCGAAGGCAATAGCATCTTCTTGCCTAAACTCCTTGCAAGAGCAGATGTCAATATCCACTTCACCGTATTCCGGCCAAGCATGTAAACTCACATGGCTCTGGGCAATAACGACAAAACCAGAGAGACCAGCGTCTAATGGGTTAGAGGTTTCAATGTCATAAAGGTGTACAGGACTGACCTTTTCCATTCCTATGCGCTCGGGATATTCATCCAGAACGCGGTGAACCAATCCTTCGTTACTCAACAGTTCTCTGTCACAGTCGTACAATTCTAACATAAGATGAGCCAACATGTGTCTTCCTCCTGTGTGTTTCAACTACGCAGGTTGCTCTTCCGGCGTAGTAGAACTACCTTCACATTGGTGTGCTCTTAATCACACAGGTGGTATTATACATTAGATTGTCAAGCTAATGCAAAGAGGAAGAAGATGTATTTTGATCTAATGACAATACTCGTTCTACCTAAATCCCATGCCTATGTCTATCTAAAGGCAAGTAAGCTGTCTACCTAAACATGACTTCTTTGTCTACCTAATGAGCAGCTCTTTCCCTATTAGATGGAGTACAGCTTCACGGCCTACTTTCTTTGCCCGCTTTGTATGCAATTTGCAGCTTGTGCAATAACTCTGCTCGCTTTTGCAAGAGTGCGCGGCGCGGGCGTGGTTTTGCCTTGCTCACAGCATATGCCGTGATAAGCGGCATTGCAATTGTTGAGTCGCCGTAGATCACTACGGTAGAATGGAGTTGATCGGGCTTAATCTTGCCCCAAGAGACAGCCTCAGAGGGTGTTGCACCGGAGAGTCCTCCCCAGTGGGGTGCATCTGCTGTAATCTGGATGAAGTAGTCGTGTCCACCCTTCTGAATACCGAGCACCTCCCACAGTTGCGGCTGCGTCTGCAGGTAGAAGTTCTTAGGGCTACCACCACCTAGGATGAGCACGCCATTACGTGTAGCATGATGCACGATAGCCGTGGTCTCGTTCACATCAGCTAAGGAATCGAGCGTGAGCAGGCTGCCATCCAGTGCATTACGTGCCACGTTCATACCGATTGATGAATCACCGGGCGATGAGGTGTAGATGGGAACGTTCCACTGCGCTGCCTGCGCCAGCACCGACTGCTCTGGTCGAACGCCAGCCTTGATCAACTGCACACCCAGGTGATAGTGCAGTTCAGATGTTGAGATAGGTCGGTTGGGTAGGCTCTTGAGGCTCTCGCGCACAAACGCGTCGGTATCCAGCAATACTTTGTCCTCAAAAAGAATATCGTAGATGCGAATGACGCCTTCTTGCTGCAACTTCGTATCATCCAAGCGGAAGTCACCCTGGTGCAGTGCCATTGCTAGCGCATGATGTATGTCATGATAAAGGTTCGCGCCCGTACTGATGATGAAGTCGACGAAACCATACTCCATCAATGTGATAATGCAGCCACCTAGGCCCGCAGGGGTCAAGGCTCCCGCCATCGTCATACCGATAGTCACATCGCGTTCAGGATTGAGCATCTCTTCGACATACAGCCGTGCAGCTTCGCTAAGGCGAGCAGCGTTATACGCCTGAAACTGCTGATCGATTAATTCCACTACCGTCATATCGGGTTGCACACGTCTCGGTACAATTTGTGGACCGCTCAAGTAGTCGCTCTGCATTGGCTCGTGGTTGTTAGGTGTATTGCTGTGGTGGTGCAATGAAGTTCCTCCTGATGGTATATTTTCGGCTTTGGGCCAATGGGTAGTATTGTATCAGAAAGAACAGGGGGTAGTGGGAAGTCTCTCGGCTCTGTTGTCTAATTGAAACTGTAGCATTTCTGTCCTATATCACTTGTAAGCACATGCTGTAGCATGGTATGCTTGCGATCAAGAAACGTAGAAAGGTGTGGCTATGATGCAACAAGCACAACCATATGATAGTGCCCTCAAATCCTTATTAGAAGACCACGCTGCCGAAATTATTCCTCTTCTACTACCTACCATGCAAAATGCCAGATGTGATATATTGAAACGAGCACTGGATGAACTCAAAGAGTGGTACAGTGACGAAAGAAGGAAACTGGCAGCTCGGTTGCTGTGGTTCGATTTGTTTCTGCAGCGCACAGATATGGTCTCGGCAGAGGATAAGGAAGAGGTTAAGAAGAAATTGGATAGTCTCGATAGTCTTTTGGAAGAAAGTCGCTTCGTGAAGAGAGCTGAGGCGAGAGGTAGGATTGAAGGCAAAGCTGAAGGAGAAATAAAAGGTAGAACTGAAGGTGCAGTAGAAGCTCTGCAACAAGCAGTAGTAGAGATTGTGCAAGGACGTTTTGCACCGCTCACTGAACTAGCTCGGCAGAGAGTGGTGGAGATAAAGGACATTAAGGAACTTCACCTGCTGGTGAAACAAGTTGCTACTGCTCGCGATGAGGAGGTTGCTCGCTGGCTGCTTACTCTATCGGCAGCATAGTTGTGTTGTCTATACTTTCTGCAAAAGAGCAACACGAAAACGGATGCACAAGTCTTTGTGTTGCTCTCTATTCGATCATTGCACGCCTGATCTCAATAATCTGGTCGCGCAACTGCGCCGCCTTCTCGAATTCGAGCTGCTTGGCTGCACTGCGCATCTGTGACTCCAGGTCTTTGATGAGACGCAGGGCATCTTCTTTAGGAATACCTGCTAAGGCTACTGATGCTACTTTGCCGTTTGTTCCGGTGACCTCTGCGCCACTCATGGCTTTCAGGCGCTCGGAGAGTGTCTTGATTTCCTTCTTGATGCCACGTGGCGTAATGTGATGGCGCTCGTTATACTCTATCTGGATGCCACGACGGCGGTTCGTCTCATCAATAGCGCGTTGCATGGACTTGGTGATTGTATCGGCATACATGATAACACTGCCCTCGACGTGGCGCGCAGCACGCCCAATCATCTGAATGAGTGAGCCTTCAGAACGCAAGAATCCTTCTTTGTCGGCATCGAGAATGGCGACAAGTGATACTTCAGGCAAGTCCAGTCCCTCGCGTAACAGGTTGATCCCAACCACGACATCGTACACGCCTAGGCGCAGATCGCGTAGGATCTCGACGCGCTCAATGGTATCAATCTCTGAATGCAGGTAATGTACCTTCACATTCAATTCTTGCATATAGTCGGCCAGATCCTCAGCCATCTTCTTTGTGAGCGTTGTGACAAGTACACGCTGGCCTTTGGCTACACGTTGGCGAACTTCGGCCAGCAGGTCGTCAATCTGCCCTCTCGTGGGACGAACACTGATCTCTGGGTCAATCAGACCCGTGGGACGAATGACCTGTTCGACAACTGCCTGGCTATGCTCGTACTCATAGGGGCCTGGTGTGGCTGAGACAAACAGCATTTGATGCACCTCGCCCTCGAACTCTGTGAAGGTGAGTGGGCGATTGTCAAGGGCCGAAGGGAGGCGAAAGCCGTAATCGACGAGCACCTGCTTGCGTGAACGGTCGCCAGCGTACATGCCGCGCACCTGTGGTATGGCAACGTGTGATTCGTCGACGACCATCAAGTAATCCTCTGGCATGTAGTCCAGCAGGGTCCACGATTGCTCTCCTGCTGCACGCCCTGAAAGGTGGCGCGAATAGTTTTCGACACCGGAGCAGAAACCAGTTTCGCGCAGCATCTCAATGTCGAAATTGGTCCGCTGCTTCAGCCGTGCCGCCTCCAGTAAATTGCCGTGTGCTTCTAGCTCTTGCAGACGCTCTTGCAGCTCTTCTTCAATTGAGCGTATAGCTTGGTTCAAGCGTTGTTGTGTTGTGACCCAATGTTTGGCTGGATAGATGTCGAGGCGTTGCCGTCTACCCAGAATCTCGCCAGTAAGCGGGTCAATCTCGGTCATACGCTCGACTTCGTCGCCAAAGAATTCGATGCGCACGGCCACATCCTCGTACGCGGGAAAGATCTCCAGTACATCGCCGCGCACACGGAAGCGGCCACGAATGAAATTGGCATCATTGCGTTCGTACTGAATCTCAGTGAGGTGACGCAATATCTTGTCCCGTCGCCGCTCTTCACCAACTTTCAGTGTCAGTACCACCTCGCCGTACTCTTCGGGGCTGCCCAGACCGTAGATGCAAGAGACTGAAGCGACGATGAGGACATCGCGTCGCTCAAACAGGCTGCGTGTGGCGGAGAGACGTAGTTTTTCGATCTCTTGGTTCAACATGCTTTCTTTGGCCACGTACGTATCTGTGCGTGGAATATATGCCTCTGGCTGGTAGTAGTCGTAATAGGAGACAAAGTACTCGACTGCGTTGGTGGGGAAGAACTCCTTATACTCGCTATACAGTTGGGCTGCCAGTGTCTTGTTGGGAGCTAATATGAGTGTTGGTTTCTGCACCTGTTCTATAACCTTTGCCACAGTGTACGTCTTGCCGCTACCAGTTATGCCTAAAAGCGTCTGATACTTGTAGCCACGTCTGATACCCTCTGCAAGCTGGGCAATGGCCTCTGGCTGGTCCCCGGTGGGCTGAAATGGTGCTTCTACTTTGAATTCTGGCATGCTTTCCCTTTGTCTTTGAGTGGAATATATTTTCCAATTGTTCGTTCTATTATATCACGTCTGTGTCATAACTATTCAGCAAGGGAGTTCCAGAAAGAGAAATTATTTGGATTGTTGGGGTGCTCCTCAGCCTACAACAATCCAAATATCACTCATACTTATATGAATAACTTGTGTAACTAATGTATATCTGATAGTAGTATTTTACATTCCATTAGCTTTTCATTCAAAAGTATGTTATAGTTATTGTACGTACTTTAAATCTACTTCAGAAAAGGAGGAGAGAGAGTGCATGGATGCTATGTATGGCTCCGCTCCCTAATCTCCTGCTGAGCAGTGATTCGGTGTCGTATATAGGATATTGGAAGTAGACTGCTTTAATGTAAGAGGTCCCACTATCATGGTTACAATGCGCAACAAATCCGCTCCAACGTATCGCCTTACCGTCCTCTATATCATTGCCTTGGGTATGGTTGCCTTGCTTGCCATCCTCGGTCAGATTGTAATTCAGCTTGCATTACAGCAGCAATCGAGCGATGCACTCGTGATCAACGTCGCTGGACGGCAACGTATGCTCAGTCAAAAGTTGAGCAAGGATGCCCTTGCCCTTGAACTTGATACGACCTCGACTGCACGGCAGAAGCGAGTAGAAGAACTGCAAGCAGCGCTGGTCCTCTGGCAACACTCTCAGGTGGGCTTGCAATATGGTGATTCCGCTTCGGGTTTACCCGGCAGAAACAGCGAGCGAGTCATACAACTATTTGGGCAGATTCAACCGCACTATCAAGCGATGGTGGGCGTAGTTCAGGATATCCTCGTAGCAGTCAGCAATGAGCAAGCCGATACACACACGACTCATACCGCCATCTTGTCGCCTCTTGTACAAACTATACTCGCCCACGAAGCGGACTATCTTGTGGGAATGAATGCGATTGTTTCCCAATATCAACAGGAGGCCGAGCAGCGTGTTACCGCGCTCAAGCAGACCGAACTCGCCTTGTTGGGGGTTACATTGCTCGTCTTATTGCTGGAGGGATTGTTCGTGTTCCGCCCTGCTGTTGAAAGACTACAGCGCTCTATCGAGCGGGCAGACCGTGCTGAGGAGGTCACACGACTCGAACATGCTATCGCTGAGCAGAAACGCCAGCTCGATATCGATATTGAGCAGATCCTTAAGACGCATGTATGTGTTGCCAATGGCGACTTCACTGCCCGCGCTCCTCTGACAAAAGACCATATGCTTTGGCAGATTGCTTCGGCGCTCAATAACCTGCTCACGCGGCTGCAACGAGCTAGCCGCGCCGAACAGGAACTGCAACAGATACATATGGAATCTACTCGTCTCGTCGAAGCGATACGCAGGGCCAAAAAGGGAGAGCACCCTCATTGGCCTCTGCCAAGTGGAACGCTGCTTGATCCAATTATTGAAGAGTTCGCGCATGCGTCTACGCCTCGTAGCTAGGGAATAGTGAAATCATGTAGGGTTTTCACCCAGTTATGCAATTTTCCCGACAAATGGGGCGAGTTGACTATGCAAGGCCTGACAGTGGCTCAAGGCTTTTTGTTTCTCTGCTGAGTCGGGCTGTTGCACTACATCTAGCAGAAACAACCAGACGGCGGTGTGCAGCATCACCACGTCATTGCGCGTGATCGGCATCTTGTAGCTGTAGGCGTGTTGCTCACTCATGCGCGAGAGTTTCTTCTGGAGTTCGGTGACCGTTTCCCGTGCTATGGGCAGCTTTGGTAACGATGGTGGCTGCCTGGAGGTCACCCCCTCAAGGGTGACCAGAGCCTGCTTGAGCCAGGTGACATCCTCGTAGGTGAACAGCAGACCTGGCTCGTGTGGCAGGTTTCCGCCTTTCTGCTTTCGGTGCGTCATGCGTTCGTGCTCCTTTCTGCACTCGGGATGCTTGCTGCAACAGTGGTCATCGGTCCAACATCGGCAAGCAGGTTGAGCACCTCTCTGATGCTGAACGGTTTGAGCAACGCAATGGCTTGGGTCATGCGGAGAAGGTTTTGCACATCGAGTTGGTCGCTCTCCTCTCGGGCGACCATCACAATCAGTTTGGTCTGTGCGTACAGCTCTCTCAGTCGGGTGAGAGAGCGCAAACTTACTGGGCAGCGAGCATCCA
>JAFATZ010000386.1 GCA_019243675.1 Ktedonobacteraceae bacterium
GATTGGTGCAGCTCACCTGTTCACGCGCAACATCTACCGCGAGTACTTTCGACCAACATGCACTGAGCGCGAGGAGGCCAACGTTGCAAAGACAGCCTCACTGATCGTCAAAGCAGGTGCGGTTGCCTTCGTTCTCTTCTTCCCAACGACCTTTGCTATTAACTTGCAGCTTTTCGGTAGTGTCTGGATGCTGCAAACTTTACCAGCCGTGTTCATTGGACTCTACACTAACTGGTTCCATCGTCTAGCCCTGGTCATAGGCTGGGCCGCGGGCATGTTCATCGGTACCTGGATGGTTGTGACACAACACTTTACCCTGATCTATCCAGTTGCTCTGGGTGGATGGACCCTCCCCATCTATGCTGGTTTAGCAGCGGTCGTGGTCAATCTCTTTATATGCGTTACCCTTACCCCACTTTTCCGTGCCATAGGTATCGCAGAAGGACGCGATGCGATCATGCCCGCCGACTTTGCAGTACACCCTGTCAAGGGTATTCAAGTTCAGACGCAGGATTTGCCTACACAGGTATTACCAAAAGTGAGTGTTGCTGTCACTCCGAATGCTCAGTCGACCCAAAAGGAGAAGGTGCTGGCGCGAGAAACCACGCTGCATTGAACTAAGGAAACACCAAATCAAGCTCCTACTTCGAATATGCGCGTTCCCCAGTTCGCCAACGAAGCTCCGACAACCGGAATATATTCAGTTGCAACCCAGACGTTGGTGCTGCTGGGGTCAATAACGGCAGCGGAATAGTCACCCCAGCGGCAGGCGAAGAGCACACCCCCACAAGAGAAACCATTGTCGGTAGTGGCTCCTGACGCAGCGATCGTTACGGAGCCGAAAGACGAGGCACCACTGGATAGGACAGCATAGGCGGCACTGGGCAGGGTAGTGGGGCCTGTGATGGTGAAGACCATAACAGTGTTACCATCGGGACTGCTGGCGATAGCGGGATAGATCACGTACTGTCCTTGCGAAGCGACGTAACCCTGCTCGACGATGTTTCCGCTCACACTACCTGTGCTGGAGACACTGGGATGCACAGCGAACCAAGCAGCCCCGTCACGTGAGGCCGTATCGCCAGAGATGAAGAGGGCCGTGTTGAGACCCGCCCAGAGCGTGCCGTTGCTATACTGTAAGCTCAGCAAGCTATCATCATTGGGACTGAGGTAATTGCCGTTCGGGTTCGGGGCCGGGCTAGGCGTGATGTAGGTCTCGCTAGTCAGCGTAGTAGTGCTCAGTGTGGGAATACCACCCTTGCCGACAGCTTGCTGATTGGTTATTGCCCACAGACCCAGACGATTGTCTAGATTATCGAAAGACACTGAGTTCATCAGGTACTCGGCAGCAGCCTGGCCGTTGGTGATCGCGGGCTGTAGGTGAAAAGCTGGGAAACCACCCGAACTCAGATTGCTAAACTGGACAGATCTCACGGCGCTAGTGGACCTCTCTAGCGATATCTTGTCGATTGCGTAGATCTGGGCACCGTTGAAGCCGAGGCTGAATAGGGGGAATTCGGTGGTGCTGATATAGACGTTAAAGGCGTCGATGCCAAAAAGAGGATAGTCGGGCACGCAGGGACAACCGGGATGAGCGTTATCCGTCGTATCCAAACGGTAGACTGTCCACGGCTTCGTTGGATCGCCCGACGAGTTGACTGCTATATCGACGCGTGTGGTAGGCGGGGAGTTAGGCGGCTGCGGCGGAATGGACCCTATGGTGGCAAACCATGTATGTGTCACTGCATCGTAGTAACAGTGCGGGTCGGAGATAGACGCTCCATTCATACCAGGTACCTCCTGGAAGAAGTTCTGCAGATTGAACGGACCAACGACAGCCGTGCCATCGGAACGGTACACAGCACCAACGGTATTAATCACTTCCACGACGTAACCATTGCCAATGCATAAGCCCTGATCGGGCGGCTCAAGCTGATAGCCGAGCAAGTTCTGGTCATCCAGGCTTTTTAGCGCATCGAAATTGTTCAGTAGCAGCTTGGGCGCTCCTTTTTGTAACGGCACTCCTAAGGCAGTGGGAGCTTTGCCCACCGTTTGCTTTAGCTTAGGTACTCCATGATAGGGGATGAGCCGTGTAGGCTGCGAAGCCTGTGGCACCTTTCCTGTCGGCAACAGCCGAGGATCGACCGTTCCCACACGAGTCACAGCGCCTCGGGTGGCACTAAACGCGTTAGCGTTTGACTGCGTTGCATGGCTGGCAGCATAGCTAATTGGACCAAATAAAAACGCACTTCCAGGAAGCAACATTACAAGGAGCAGCAGAGGGAGAAAGCGACGTACATGTGAACGAGCATGCATAGCAGGACTTACCTTTCTACCATAGCAATGGCCAGAAACTCAACAAAGCAAAGTGGTTGCATGTATCAAGCTGGTTCATTACTAGTAAAACGATAAGAATACCACTTTTTAGCATATGTATGCAGCAGTGCCGTCGTCTTCCAGGTCTGAAGCCGCCCAACGAGCGCCTGCATGGAAGCTAGGTGCGACTGCGGGGTTGCTGCAATGACCAACTATTGCCATCAGGATCACGAAAATACGCAAACGACCCCCAGGGTTGCACGTCGATCTCACTAATGGCAACGCCTCGTTTGACCAGCTCCTCGCGGACGGCTTTCACATCCAAGACCACCATGAGAAGCCCTTCGAGGGATCCGGGCTGCATGGTGGTGATGCCGACCCCAATCACGATGGAGCAGGCCGAACCGGGAGGGGTCAACTGGACAAAGCGCAGACCTTCCCTGACCTGATGGTCATGGTCAGCGTGAAAGCCAATCTTCTCTGTATAAAAAGCCTTTGCGCGGTCAACGTCTGAGACGGGCACCGCGACCAGTTCGAGTTTCATCTGCATAGTATTCATCGTTGCTTTCCTCTCAGCCAATATTGTCGCATTCATATATGCCTTCGACATAATCCAAAACAGCTTGTGTGACGGCTTGGTGGTTCGTGTTGAACCGTTTACTCATAATGCCCCCTCAACCGCTCTTGAAAGAGAACAACGTTTCAAGCCGCAGGACTTCTGGATTCTGTGCTTCGAGTTGTCGGCACTGCTCAAGCAGCCAGAACACACGGTCCTCTTTAGCGGAGAGATTGATGGCACGAATAATACTGAGAGCCTCGATTGCGCTCTGGCAACAACTAGTCACATCCTTCTCTGCCAGATAGGCACGCGCCTCTGACAAGAGCAAATTGATCTTCCAACGGTTCTGTTCTGGACTCACATGCTCACGAGCAATAGCAAGCGCATCCTGTGCATCGCCAATACGTCCGTAG
>JAFATZ010000474.1 GCA_019243675.1 Ktedonobacteraceae bacterium
TCTACTATCGGGCAGTATTGTGGCCTTTCTTTCTGCTGCCACTAATAATCTACCGACGACATTGATTGGGGTACTTGTATTACATGGAGTAGCTCGTCCTAATCTACTTGCCATTTACGCGATGGTGCTCGGAGTAGATATTGGTCCCAAATTCACTGCGTTTGGTTCATTAGCAACGCTACTCTGGCTAGATATTCTGCGGCGCAATGGGATTCGTATTTCGTGGTTGCGCTATTTCTACGAGAATTGGTGGATAACGCTGGTGACGTTAGGCATGTCCTTCGTTGGGTTAGTGGTCTCTTACGTGTTGTTCAAATGAATGGCCTTGTCAGGAACTTCCTCCTGGTTTCAAGACTCCTTTGTGCTTGTTGAGGAGGCGCTGAGACGACCAAAGCGGCGTTGCCGTTGATAGTAGCTATGCAAGGCAGCAAGCAAATCTTCTCGTCCAAAGTCAGGCCACAGCGTAAGCGTCGCGTAGTATTCGCTATAGGCCGACTGCCATAACAGAAAGTTACTGACGCGCATCTCCCCAGCCGTACGAATTACTAAATCAGGATCGGGTAAATCACGCGTGTAGAGATAGGAGGCAATCAGTTCTTCAGTGATAGCCTCTGGATGACGGCCATCGGCAATAATCTGTCGTACGGCATCTACCAGTTCGGCGCGTCCACCGTAATTGAAGCATATATTGAGAGCAATGCGCGAGTTGTTGCGGGTCAGTTCCATTGAGTCTCGCACAGCCTTTTGAATATCAGCAGAGAGGTCATTGAGACGACCAAGATGGCGTAGACGCACTCCGTCGCGGTGTAACTTCTCCAAGTCCGAGCGAATCGTTTCCCAGAAGAGACGCATGAGGCCATCTACTTCTGTGCGTGGTCGCCCCCAATTCTCGGTTGAAAAGGCGTACACACTGAGCATCTCAAGATGCAAGTCGGAGGCACACTCGACGACGCGGCGTAAGGCATTCACACCGGCCTTGTGCCCCGCCAGCCGGGGAAGATGACGCTGAGTCGCCCAGCGCCCATTGCCATCCATAATGATGGCAATATGGCGCACAGGATGTACAGCTTGCTCAGTTGCAACAGACTGTGACTGCGACGAATCGTTCTCTTTCTCCTGAGAGAGAGAGAAGAGATCGTGTATCTTGGCCAATGTTAGACCTCCAAAATCTCCGTTTCCTTTGTTTTACCGACCTTATCCATCTCATCGATGTGGCGATCGGTGAGCTTCTGTAAGCGTTCAGTACTGCGTTTCAGCTCGTCTTCGGAAACTTCTTTCTTCTTCTCACGGTCGCGTAGTTTATCTTGAACATCACGACGGACATTACGGACTGCAACTTTGTGCTCATCCAGCTTCTTGTGCAGGGTCTTCACTAGGTCGCGGCGGCGCTCTTGGGTCATCGGAGGGATGGTGAGGCGAATAACCGTTCCGTCATTGTTAGGATTGATACCCAAGTCGGACTTCTGAATTGCCTTCTCAATATCGGTCAACAGCTTCTTATCCCAGGGCTGTATCACAAGAAGACGCGCCTCCGGAACACTGATAGATGCAACCTGATTAAGAGGGGTCGGTGTTCCGTAGTAATCGACAGTGATACGTTCAACGAGAGCCGCGCTCGCACGCCCTGTGCGAATTGCGGCCAGATCCTGTTTGAGCGCCTCAACAGCTTTTTGCATACGTCGTTGCGCATCTTCAAATACATCTGCTAATTCTGCAGCCATGTTGATATCCCCTTTTTTTCTCTAGACACGGCGGAGTGCCTCAAAAATGGGACGTGACAATAGCCTGTACCCAATACTTAGGATGCTTTCACGTCTGCAACGAGTGTACCACACTTTTCACCATACAAGATGGCCTCTAACGCTCCTTGCTGATGCAGATTGAACACAATTATCGGCAAATGATTGTCCTTACACAGTGAAATGGCGGTACTGTCCATAACGCGTAATTCCATGTTGAGAGCCTGCATATAACTCAAGCGCTCGAACCTTTGGGCACACGGATTGCTCATAGGGTCATCGTCGTAGATGCCGTCCACTTTAGTCGCCTTGAGTAGTACTTGTACATTGAGTTCTATGGCCCTGAGAGCAGCAGCCGTGTCAGTGGTAAAAAAAGGGTTGCCAGTACCCGCTGCTAGGATGACAACGCGCCCCTTCTCTAAGTGACGCACAGCACGGCGACGAATGAATGGTTCAGCAACAGGACGCATCTCGATGGCAGTTTGCACTCGCGTAACTATGTCCAGCTTTTCCATCGCGTCCTGCATGACTAATGAATTCATTACGGTCGCCAGCATGCCTACGTAGTCAGCAGTGGCACGGTCTATGCCAGTGGCGGCAGCATCGGCTCCACGCCACATATTTCCGCCGCCAATGACCATAGCAATCTGTACACCGAGATCGTATATCCGCTTGACCTCTCGTGCTATACGCTGCACGGTTTGAGCATCAATACCATACCCTTGAGGGCCAAGTGCTTCTCCGCTCAACTTGAGTAAGATACGCTGATACTGCAATGCAGCCCTCATACAACACCCTTTACCTTGCGCTACTCACTCAGTTCAAAGCGGCAGAAGCGCCGTACGACAATATTCTCACCAGTTTCAGCGATGGCCTTGCGCACCAAGTCGCCTACTATTACTGATTCGTCTTTCACCCAGGGTTGCATCATCAGGACTTGCCCGCCTAATTTCTTCTTGAGCTTGTTGCTCAATACCTCTTCACGCCTCTCAGTTGGCACCCGAGCCATCGAGGCATCTTCTAATTCTTCATTGCGCGTCTTTTCTACTACATCTGCAGGGATATCCTCGTAGTTGATATATTTGGGTGCAACACCAGCAATGTGCAAGGCTAATTCATTGGCAAGTTGCCGGAAGGTCTCGCTACGGGCAACAAAGTCAGTACTACAATTCAGATCAAGCAGCACACCTACTCTATGGTTATGATGGACATAGGTGAAGATGCCTCCCTCTTTGGTCTCGCGCCCTGACGCGATCATCTTCTCCGCCTTCTTATCACTCCTTGCCTCAAGGTGCTTAACGGCTTCTTCCCATGTTTTGGATTCCGTCAACGCATTCTTACAATCGGCAAATGTCGCACCGGTCTCCTCACGCAACTTCTTCACATCCGCAGCGCTATATTCCATGATTATGTTTCTCCTCTATCTCTTGTTGTATCATACTCAGTTGACAACAACGGTACAACGACCCCTGTCCATCTTTTTTGGTTCTGAGTGCTTGACACGTATGCTCTATCTTTACAGTTCCTTTTGTACAGGAAGCAAGCAGGTATGACCAAACAAACAGGGCGACCGCAAGGCCGCCCTGTCCCCTTGCACTATTTTAAAGGGCCTCTTTTACAGCTAGTTCTGGCTCGGAAGCGCTAGATGTAACCTGCTGAGCATCTATAGCAGGCACAACACTTTCTCCCTCAGGAAAAGCTGTTACCACCTCTGTAGTGCTAGGCTCGTTGACATCTTGCGGCTCGGCGTCCTTTTGTTGAGCCTCTAGTTCTCTTCGCCCCTCGATAACGGCATCGGCAATCTTGGCACAAAGAAGACGAACTGCGCGAATAGCGTCATCGTTGGCGGGAATAGGATAGTCCATCTCGTCAGGATCACAGTTCGTATCGGCAAGAGCAACAATAGGAATTTCCAGACGCCGTGCCTCTAGCACCGCCGTGCGCTCTTTACGCGTGTCGACAATGAAGATAGCATTTGGCAGGCGGCGCATGTCTTTGATTCCACCTAGAGTGCGCTCAAGCCTGGTCATATCATCTTGCAAGCCCTGTACTTCTTTTTTGGGCAAGCGCTCAAAGTCACCACGGTCGCGCCGTTCCTCCAAGCTGCGTAGATAGCGGATACGCAACTGAATGGTCTGGAAGTTGGTAAGCATGCCGCCAAGCCAGCGCTGATTTACATAATACATGCCACAGCGCTTAGCCTCTTCGGCAATAGCCTCTTGTGCCTGCTTTTTGGTACCGACGAAGAGGATGGTACCACCACTTGCCACCGTCTGCTCAACAAACTTATACGCTTCATTGAGCCGTGTCACGGTCTGCTGCAGATCGATAATATGAATGCCATTGCGGTCCACGAAGATGAAAGGCTTCATCTTCGGATTCCAGCGTCGCGTCTGGTGTCCAAAGTGAACGCCAGCTTCCAAGAGTTGCTTCATTGAGATAATATTTGCCAAAAACGAGTCCTCCCTTGAATCCGCCGCTCTCCTTTCAACCAGCGCCAGGCATCCCTCTAAGAATGCCAAATGATCGACGGACCTCAGGGCTTGCGCTGATAAGAGAGCGTGTGTAATTGATCGAGTAATTCGTTACATCACGTGCTACGGGAGCGGTATCCCGCTAGGTGGCAAGTATAGCACACCAATGCTCGGTAAGCAAGAAATGTTATTACTAAGCAGCCAGTCTTCTGGACTTAGACCTCATACCAGTGTATAATACACAAGGGTCTCTTTATTTTCGGCAACCGAGCTTCTCAAGAGTGTCACACCTCTCACTTGTGATCAGAGAAGCGCGAAGAAAGGAAGTTACAGCATGAAGGGGTTTTTTCCAGGTCTACTTCTTGGCATCGCTCTTGGTCTACTGTTTGCTCCTATGTCTGGCGAAGAAGCGCGCCGTATTTTGAGGAACATGTCTGCCACTGAGTTGGTGAGTCAGTATGCACAGCAGATTATTGGCAGTCTTTCACAGGGCAGCACTAGTTTCGGTGACCTGACACAGTTCTCTGTCAGCCGCATCATAGAGGAGAACGGCAGTACTTTTAAATCCTTGGCAGAACTGGTTGTCAACAGGGCAACAGAGGATGGAAGCGCCTTCAATAGCATAGGAAACATGCTCGACCGAGTGGTCGGGGGCGTGAGAGGCTAGCTAGTACCTTGTTGATGCAACGAAGCAGAAGCAACCATCGAAGGGATTTTTTTGTATGAGTCTGGAATTTTCAGGGACGCAAACGATGTCCGTCCCTATTGAGAAAGTCTGGGCCTATCTCCTCAATGTGAACAAAGTCGCCGCCTGTGCTCCCGGTTTTCAGAGCCTGCAAGAGACAGGACATGAACGTTGGCAAGCGGTCGTCAGTGCAGCAGTGGGACCAATGAAGGCCAAGTTTACCATTGATTTGACGCGCTCTGAGATGCAACCTCCAGAGCGTATGGTAGTGAAAGGACGTGCCAATGCTCCTGGCACTACTGTAGAGATGTCTGGGGACATGAGGCTTACTGCGCTCACTCCAGATTCGACACGCATGGACTGGCGGGCTTCTGTCGAGTTGGGTGGTGCTCTTGCTAACGTTGGTGGTCCAATGGTGCGCGGGACAATGGAGAAACTCACCGCTCAGTTTTTTGAATGTCTCAAAAAGAGCGTACAAGCAGCTTATGGCAAGTGGTCATGACACAAGCTGTGAACGTGTACATACACGTTCACAGCATTTTTTTTATAAAGAAACGATGCGTGTCTTTTTGCCCTCGCGACGTAGTGCCCACATGAACCACGTTGCAAAGGTACGATAAGGACGCCATAGCTCACCCCTCTCACGAACCTCCTGCTTAGAGGGACGTGTCGGTAACTGATAGGCCACGCGTATACCGTCAAGAAAGCCCAGGTCATCAACGGGTAGCACATCGGCTCGTCCAAAAGTGAAGATGAGGCACATTTGAGCAGTCCACAGACCTATGCCCTTAACGGCGGTTAACTGAGTGATAATCTCTTCGTCCTCTAGTTCCTGTAGAAGTTCCAGTTGCAACTGCTCTGAGTGGATATGCTCAACAAGATTGCAGATGTAGCGAGCCTTGGCTGCCGAAAGTCCCAGCACCCGTAGACGCTCACAGTCAAAAGGCAAAAGGCTTTCTGGTGTCACCTTTCCCTCTGGCAGAGCTGCACGTACACGGCCCATGATCGCATCAGCGGCCTTGACGGAAATTTGTTGTGAGATAATAGCATCAACGAGAGCGTTAAAGATGTCTGGATTAGGTTGCAGGGTACATGGACCAACTTGCTCTATGGTCGTTCGCATAACGGGATCAACGTCACTCAAATAAGCTGTAGCAGTTGTGACGAGCTCAGCAAATATAGGCTGCATTGATAGTGTTACTCTTTCTTCTGCATGTGCTGCTGCATATCAACCTGTACCGATTTTGTCGTTTGCTCAAGCTAATCAAGAAGTTGGTCTGAAAGTACCGCTAAAAATCGCACTTACTCTACAACTAAATTCGGGCAGGAGTGGAGATTGCAGTATATCAGTCTCATCAAGCGTTCTATCAAGTGTCAATAGTGCGTTCACGCGTTGATACACCTCAAGACTCCGCTCTTGCCAGTTAATAATCCAATACTCCTTCGCACCTCGGAGTGAGTACAGTTTGAGCTTGACCTCGCGGTCTCGACGTTTATTCATTGAACCGGGAGAGAGGACTTCAATGACTAGTTCAGGGGAGCTATGCAGCTTTCCATCTTCTTCGAAGGCGATAGCCAATCGCTCATAGCTAATCCATACCACATCTGGTACAACGTCATCATCGTCGGCAAAGATCACGCCTGGAGAAAAAATTGTCAGACCAAGTTGTGTGCGGTTGCTCCACTGCTCCAGTAAGGAAGCCACTTTGGTACACACAACTTGATGGTACAGATGTGGTTGTTTTGACACGTACAATTCTCCATTAACAATTTCATACAATTTGCCATTATCTGGAAAGAACTCCAAGTCCTGTGAAGTCCAGCGTAACGCTTCCATATGTTCTCTCCTTGCTTTTGATGCTAGTGCTTTCAACTACATTGAACTTAATTGTAGCATATTCATGAGCACCATCCAAGCTTTGTATATGACACCTGGGGGCTTTCCCGCCTTGAGGTTGGCTATCTTGTCTTGCTTTGGATATAATTGCATATGGACACATCCGAAAACTATTACGCCATTCTTGGCGTCCCTATAGATGCCGAAGGCGACACGATAAAGCGCGCATACCGCCAGATGGCACGGCGCTACCACCCCGATATAGCTGGTCCGCGTGGAGCGCTTGAGATGAAGCGTATCAATCGTGCGTACGCTGTCCTAAGCGATGCTGAGAAACGCCAGCACTATGACGCAGTTATTGGGGGCGTTATCGACCTGCGCAGAGGTAGCCCAGCTCGCCCACGTCCCCAACCACACACATTCGATGCAGCAGAAGATGTCGCCTTCTCCGGCCTTAACATCTTCTGCACCAGGGGACCTTTGCGCGCTGGTCCAGTTATTCATAGCACTCTTGGAGTTATCTCTGCCTTGAGCAGTGTACGTACAGTAGAGGGCATGCTGATTGCTGCTGGCTCGCTTGATGGCAAGGGAATGCTGTGGCAGTTGGTGCATGACACAGTGCGCAATCAGGTCCAATTCATCGCTCACCCTCAGTTTACCGTCGAGTCACTACGTGAGCTGCGCTTTTCGTCGGCTGGAGCGATGCTGGCAGGATGGGGCAGATTGGGCTTGCACGTCTGGGATGCCCATAGTGGAATACGACTGTGGAGCTACGAATTGGGGCAGCGAGCTGTTTCCGCTCATTATTCGCTCGACGCAACGCTTGATGGTGCTGCAGGAGGGCAACGCCAGATTACGATGGCCTTACCCCTGCTCATTGCTGATTCACCCGCTCCCCGTGCATGGGGAGTGCGCGGGACCGATGTGGTAAGCCATGTCATGGGCACCAGCGATGCGAGCTTGAGTGTGCCCTTAGTCTGCACTGAAGAAGAAATTGAGAAGCGGCAATTCTGGGCTATCCGACTGCGTAGCCTTGCCCAGGATGCGCGTACGCTGCTGACGCTGTCCTGTGCCCACATGCAGAATGAGCCTGACGAAATGGCAGTTGTGCGCTGTTGGAATTTCACTTCTCGCTCACCATTTGGGAAAAAGATACGCCCCCACATTGTCGCCTCTCTTGTCGTTGGCCGCTGTGCCGATTGTGCCCCCCCATATGCAGTGGCAGCAAACGCGAGAATGCTCGCGTTCGTTCACGGCGGCCAAAAAATAGTGCTGTGTGATACTACTACAAGCACCTACAGTGAGCTGCTCAGTGGCACAATGGGTGGTAGTTCGAGAATGGCTCTATCGTCTGATGGCCAATGGGTAGCGGTTGCACGTGAAGATAGCGAAGTGAACGAAGGAGTGATAGACCTCTGGTCGGTAGTAACGAACCAAGTTGCACAAAAGCTCTACCATCCCTGGCAAGTCAGTGCCTTGCATTTTAGCGACAAAAAACTCATTGTGGCGCTGACCGATGGAACTATTCAGGTCTGGCACTAGGCAGGTAGTGTGTGCTCATGGGACTCCTCGCACAAGAGTTACGATCTTCTCTATTCCCTCGTTTAAGTGAGACGAGGTAGTATATCATGCGTATTTCAGTGGTTGTGCCAGTATACAATGAAGAGAAAACTATAGTTCAGGTGCTTACACGCCTTGCACAAGTCTCACTTGACCTTGAGGTTATTGTCGTGGATGATGCTTCCAAGGATAATACATGGAAGATCATGCAGCAATTGCAGCAACAAGAGGCGTTCAGCAGTTTTCGTTTTGTGCGTCATAAATGTAATCAAGGGAAAGGGGCCAGTTTGCGCACTGGCTTTAGGCTGATAAGTGGCGATCTGGTGACAGTACAAGACGCCGATCTGGAGTACGACCCACAGGATCTGCCTGCTCTGGTGCGTAAGTGGCAAGAGATAACTGCAGAGGGCCATAGCAGAGCAGCAGTGTACGGTTGCCGTGATCTCTCAGTACAGCGCTTTACTACCCGCTGGGGCAATCGCTTTCTGACAGCAGTCACTAATATGCTATTTGGCAGTCGCATCCACGATATGGAGACGTGCTATAAACTGATACCGGGCATTGTTGCACGGGCGCTGCCAATGACAGGTCGCCGCTTCGAGATAGAGCCGGAGATTACCGCGTGCATACTACAAGCCAACTTCACCATCTTCGAGGTGCCGATCAGCTACAAGCCACGTAAAGAAAAGAAACTTTCGCCCTGGAAAGATGGCTGGCCTGCTCTGGCCATGTTACTGCATTGCCGTTTCAGCAAGCCATTTCAACTTTCCTTCCTCAGTCAAGATGCCGAAGTACAGGCATCAGAAATAAGCTAGTAAGCTGCAAAATGCACTCCCTGCTCTGGGACTTTCGAAAAGCTCAACCTAAAAAGGTTGACATTTTTCCCGTACTTATCTATAGTTCAATCATAAGTATGTATTGCTCTCACTGAGCGACATAATGGAGTAGTACGCTTTGATTGCCATTTGATTAAGACTTTTCACAACTAGGGAAGTGACTCATGAACTGTTCTCGATGCCAAGCCGAAATCCAAGATACGGCCACGTTCTGTCCCCAATGTGGCACACCTGTGTATCAGAGCGTAACGACTCCAGTACCATCCATGCAGACAGAAGCACATCTTCAACTTCCACCTGCCTCACAAAGGGCTATGTTCTCGTACTTGCCGACGGGAACCCCTCCCTGGCCTAGCACGATTTCACAGGAACTGCCATCCAACCGACCCTCTCCTCAGTTGACTATGACCGATATGAGGGCGCAGGCAGAGCGCAAAAAGCCTTCGATGCGTGGTGCGGTGCTTATCGCTTTCTTGCTTGTGCTTACGCCAATTTTAGGAGCGCTCTTCACGCTCGGAGCACTCTACGCAAAGGGTGAATGGGGGAGCACAAACATTGTTCCACAGCCAGCGCTACAAGCACCTGCCCCCATACTAGCGCCTACACCTTCCGTACAAACTGATCAACTGCCCACACCTACAACCTTTAAGGAAACGAGCAACGCTGATGTGAATGTCTCTTTTAAATATCCCACTGACTGGCAAGCTCAGGCACCACAAAAGTCAACCGACAGCACATCCCTCGCTGTTCAGTCGGCGCAACAACCGACTATCATCTTCATTGTCCAACGTCTCTCAGATAGCACTTCATTAAGCATCCGAAGCGCAGATGCGATCAACCAGCAAGTCTTCTCAAACGTTAGTAGCACTTACCAAGACACCCAAGCAGTACCAGCGCCCACTAACCAACCACTCGTTGGCGGGGTCAACTGGCCAGAGCAAGATGCCACCTTCACGGATAGCGGAAACAAAATCCACTTTGCAACGCTCTCAGTGCAACATAACAAAAGCTATTACAATATCGTGGTTTTCATACCCGCTCTCTACTACGACGAAGCGATGCGCAAGTATATCAATCCTATCCTTAGCTCATTGCGATTCCTCTCATAAAACACGACAAGAGCACACAATCTCTCGGCAAAACCGAGAGATTGTGTGCTCTTGTCGTGTTGGACTCAGGTTGCGACTAGTACTCAGGCATTGCCGGAGCAGCGGACTTCTCCTTCTCAGGGAGGTCTGTGATCAGAGCCTCGGTGGTCAGGATCATGGCACCAATGCTAGCAGCATTCTGCAGAGCTGAGCGTGTCACCTTAGCTGGGTCAATGATACCAGCCTCGATCATGTCTACATATTTGTCAGTGAGCACGTTGTAACCAATGTGGTGATTGTTGTGTTCTTTCTGAGCGCGGCGGACACCTTCTGCGATAACCGAACCATCACGGCCACCGTTGATGGCGAGCTGACGCAAAGGCTCTTCAAGAGCACGGCGCAGGATAGTAACACCCGTTCCAGCATCACCGTGGAGATGCAGGGTATCCAGCGCTGCAACAGCATTGAGCAAAGCAACGCCGCCGCCAGGAACAATACCCTCTTCAACGCCAGCGCGGGTTGCGGAGAGCGCATCCTCTACGCGGGTCTTGCGGTACTTTAACTCGACTTCGGTACCAGCGCCAACCTTAATCAGCGCAACGCCACCGGCCAGTTTTGCCAAGCGCTCCTGCAGCTTCTCGCGGTCGTAGTCACTCGTGGTCTCTTCGATCTGCGCCCTGATCTGGCGAATGCGAGCCTGGATGTCTGCACTATCGCCACGGCCCTCGACAACCGTTGTCTCTTCTTTGCGAGAGATAACTGAGCGGGCAGAGCCAAGATCAGCCAGCGTGGTAGTATCTAGGCGGCGGCCCATCTCCTCGCTGATGACCTGACCACCGGTGAGGGCTGCCATATCGCGCAGCATATCTTTGCGACGGTCACCAAAGCCGGGAGCTTTGACGGCTAGGACATTGAGGATACCGCGCAGTTTGTTGACCACCAGGGTTGCCAGTGCCTCACCATCGATATCCTCAGCTATGATAAAGATGTCACGCTTACCCTGCTGGACAATCTTCTCAACGATGGGCAGTATATCCTGTACAGCACTGATCTTCTTATCCGTGATCAGAATGAGTGGACTCTCGAGCACGGCCTCCATCTTCTCTGAGTTGGTCACAAAGTAGGCAGAGAGCCAACCTTTATCGATCTGCATACCCTCGACGTACTCGGTCTCGAAGTTCATGCCTTTCGACTCTTCAACCGTGATGACGCCGTCTTTGCCAACTTTGTCCATGACTTCGGCGATCAGTTCACCGATCTGCTCATCAGCGGCGGAGATAGCGGCAATCTGGGCAATCTCTTTTTTGCCTTCGACCGGAATAGCCATAGAGCGGATGTATTCTACAACTGCCTCGGTGCCTTTGTCGATGCCATATTTCAATTGCATAGGGTTGGCACCGGCAGCCAAGTTCTTTAGACCTTCGTTGACAATCGCCTGAGCTAGCACAGTAGCAGTGGTTGTACCGTCGCCAGCCACGTCATTGGTCTTGGTGGCGGCTTCCTTAAGCAGTTGGGCACCCATGTTCTCGAATGGCTGCTCCAGTGTAATTTCCTTGGCAACAGTCACACCATCATGAGTAACGGTCGGCGCACCAAATTTCTTATCAAGCGCGACGTTGCGCCCCTTTGGGCCAAGTGTGCTCTTGACTGCACCAGCAAGCGTGTCAACCCCCTTTTTGAGGGAACGACGAGCTTCCTCGTCAAATACAAGCTGTTTTGCCATTATAGTAATCCTTTCCTTTTGTTTTAGCTAATAATAGCAGCGAGAATATCACTCTCTTTGAGTACCAGGTACTCCTCACCATCCAGTTTGAACTCTGTGCCGCCATACTTGGCAAACAGCACGCGGTCTCCCTTGCGCACATCAATTGGCGCACGCTCACCATTATCTAACAAACGACCACCGCCAACAGCGATGACTATGCCTTCCTGCGGCTTCTCTTTAGCCGTGTCTGGAAGGACAATACCACTTCTGGTCACTTCCTCTTTAGCCGAAGGCTTTACAACCACACGATCACCGATAGGACGAAGCTCTGCCATTACATGTACTCCTTTTCACCTTTAGTGTATACAGTCCTTGCGCGTTATTCGCTCTCGATATCATAGTGAATAACGCCGGAAATACTAACCGAGCGATACAGAGAATAGTCACAGCTACAAGGGCCACCAGCAGCACATCCGGTACAGCAATATGCCTGTTCCTGCACTACCGTCGCAGACCAAAGTATCTCAATATCGCAATTTGCACAGCGCAATGGCTTCTTGCGGATACTGTTGCTCTCTTTGCTTTGTAAGTTATTGCTCTCTGCATACATGTCTCTTGCCTCAAGCTGCCTATTAGATGCTCGGCTTCTGTGCCAATAGTATGCCATAAGCAATGTTAGAAGCGCATAGGATAAGTGTTAGAGGAATGTTAGAAACTCCTACACCTCCGCATGATGTAGAATGATTATAGGTATTCTATTTTAGGAAGGCAGAGAGAATGGCTTACATTGCAGTTGTCGGCAAACAGACATACCGCATTGACGCTCATAGAGATGAACAACAGCGGAGCGTTACATTAGATGGTACAACGTACGCTATCGATTGGCGAGCGATTGCCCCTGTAGTAGGCAATGAAGGCGCAGGCCATTACAGCCTTCTCATTGCTGGCACCTCCTACGATATCTTCATCAATAAGTTAGTTGAAAAGCAAACCTACGAGATTTCCTTTGCCGGGCAGCGTTTCGAGGTTAAGATCGAAGACGAACGCAGCAAACTCCTGACAGAACTGGTCAAGTCGGGCACCAGCGCCGATGAAGCGGCTGTGTACGCTCCCATGCCTGGCTTGGTCATAGATGTTCCCGTGGAGCAGGGAGCTAGCGTCACAGCAGGTCAAACGCTCGTCGTGCTCGAAGCGATGAAAATGGAAAATGATCTCTCTTCGCCCATCGCTGGCACAATACAAAAGATTCGTGTGACTAAAGGGCAGACGGTGGAAGAGGGAGAGGTGCTAGTGGTGGTGACGCAGAGGGTCTAAATGCGAGGACAGGCCCATATGTTATAATGGCAAATGGTAGACAAAGAAGGATTTACAACTTGTGGACCCACATACAAGCAAAAACGTCCAGCAATGGCGTGAGACGACAGCACGCAATGCTCAGCAGAAAGGCCAAGAGCGACACCTAACCAGTTCGGACATCGAAGTTCCAGATCTGGTAACAGAAGAGGACATGCACGATTACGATGTCCATAGCCAACTCGGCTATCCGGGCGAGTTTCCCTTCACGCGGGGTATTCATCCTGGCATGTACCGTTCACGGCTGTGGACGATGCGCCAATATGCTGGTTTTGCCACAGCAGAAGAGTCGAATAAGCGCTATCACTTCCTACTCTCACAGGGTACCACAGGGCTCTCGGTGGCCTTCGATCTACCAACACAGATGGGCTATGATGCTGACCATCCGTTGGCAAACGGTGAGGTAGGCAAAGTCGGTGTTTCGATCTCCAGCTTAGAGGATATGGAAACGTTGCTGCGTGGACTGCCGCTCGACCGCATCAGCACCTCAATGACAATCAATGCCACAGCGAGTATCTTACTTGCACTCTACATCGCCGTTGGCAAAAAGCAGGGTGTTGCCATACACAAACTGTGTGGCACAGTACAGAACGACATTCTAAAAGAATATATTGCACGCGGCACGTATATCTACCCCCCAAGACATTCAATGCGTATTATCACCGATATCTTTCGCTACTGTGCTGAGAACATGCCGCGTTGGAACACCATCAGCATTAGCGGCTACCATATCCGTGAGGCGGGTTCAACCGCAGTGCAGGAGGTGGCCTTTACACTCTCTAACGCCATCAGCTATGTGCAAGCAGCAGTGAACGCAGGCTTGAATGTAGACCGCTTTGCTGGTCAGCTCTCTTTTTTCTTCAACAGTCACAACAACCTCTTGGAAGAGGTGGCCAAATTTCGGGCAGCTCGGCGTATGTGGGCCAGAGTCATGCGTGAGCGCTTCCAGAGCCAAGACCCGCGCTCGATGATGCTGCGCTTCCATACACAAACGGCAGGTTCGACACTGACGGCACAGCAACCCGATAACAATATCGCGCGCACTGCCTACCAAGCCCTAGCTGCTGTACTAGGGGGCACGCAATCCCTGCACACCAATGCCAAGGATGAGGCACTTTCCCTGCCAACCGAAGATGCCGCCCGCGTGGCACTGCGTATGCAGCAAATTCTCGCGTACGAGACTGGCGTAGCTGACGTAGTTGATCCATTAGCCGGGTCGTATTATATAGAGTGGCTCACAGACGAGATAGAGAAACAAGCCTGGCACTATATCGACCAGATTGATGCATTGGGTGGGAGCGTAAGAGCAATTGAGCACGGCTTTATACAAGCGGAGATTGAGAAGGCAGCTTACCAGTATCAGCTTGCGCTAGAGCAGGAGCGCGCCGTCGTAGTGGGAGTGAACCGCTTTGTGCAGCAGGAGGGAGTGCGGCCACCGCTGCTGCATGTTGACCCCGAAGTAGGCAGGCGACAAGCAGGAAAGCTTGGTGCCCTACGTCGACGACGCGATAATGGACTAGTACAACAGAAACTGCGGTCCCTTAAACAGGGAGCCGAGGGCACGACTAATCTGGTGCCGTTGATTATTGACGCAGTTGAAGCCTATACTACACTTGGCGAGATCAGCGATGCCATGCGCGAGGTATTTGGCGAACAACGCGAATTTCGTACTGTGGAGTAGAGAAATAATAGTATGCAATACTTGAGTTCCAGCGAAGAAGCTGAGGCACGAGGTATACCTCCTGCATGCGCTGTCATGTGCAGGAGGCATGCTTTCGACGCTGAGAAGAGCACATTGAGTACAAAGGCTGAAGCGCCCATCGGGGTATTCGATTCAGGAGTAGGTGGTCTCACTATTTTGTCGTCCTTGTGTCAGGAACTTCCACATGAGCACTACATCTATCTCGGTGACACAGCGCACTGCCCTTATGGTACACGCAGTGACAGCGAGATTAGCCAATTAGCAGTTCAAGCAAATCGTTTTTTGATTGAGCAAGGTGTCAAGCTGATTGTTGTTGCTTGTAACACCGCATCGCAAGCGGCCCTTGCTACTCTGCGCTCCACCTTCACAGTTCCTTTCGTCGGAGTTGTACCAGCGGTAAAGCCAGCAGCACGTACTACAAGAAGAGGGCGTATTGGAGTTGTTGCCACCAACAATGCAGTCAAGGCAGCCTACCTGCGCCAGTTGATCGACGATTTTGCTGATAATCTTCAAGTCTATACCATTGGTTGTCCAGAACTGGTGGCGCTCGTTGAGCACGGGCAACTTGACGGCCCACCAGTTGAGGAGATGCTACAACACGTCTTACAGCCGTTACGCGCTGAGCATATTGATGTACTTGTACTTGGATGCACCCACTTCCCAGCTCTACGTCCAGCAATTGAACGTGTGATGGGCAAACACGTCCAGGTCATCGATAGCGGCGCGGCAGTAGCGCGCCGCGCACATACTGTGCTCGAAGCCGAACAGATCATTCGTCCTGCCAACCAGCATGATGGGGGCAACCTGCAGCTCTGGTGTAGCGGTGACGAGTTTACGTTTAGCAATGTTGCCAGCAAAATCCTGGGTTATCCCGTCATTGCCTATCACGCTACGCTATAAGGAGAAATGTCTTGTCCAATCATCTTGTTTTGAACACGAGTTCACAGTCTAGACCCCCTCAATCTAAGCCAGTACATATACACATTGCACGCCTTGCATCAACCATTCTCTCGCCGATAGCTGTTTCTTTACCCTCAGTCATCCTCGTAGCCCTCTATCACGCGGCAAACATTGCCTTGGCCCTATTCTACGCCTGTATTGTTCTGCTCTTTTTGAGCATTGGGCCAATGATATATATCGTCATCGGTGTACGTATGGGCAAGTTTACCGATACTGACGTGAGCGTACGCTCGCAACGTGTCGCTCCCTTCCTCTTCGGCTTAAGCTCTTCAATTTTAGGTTTGCTCATCCTCTTTCTCACTCATGGACCCAAGAACCTTATCACGGTATTGCTGCTTGCTAGCATCAGTGGCATTTTGATGATGGTGATTACCTTCTGGTGGAAGATTAGCCTGCATGCTGCATCGCTAGCTAGTTCGGTCACTCTGCTGACCATCCTATACGGTACAATTATACTACCCGCCTTTTTGCTGGTAGCATTAGTAGGCTGGTCGCGTGTCGTGTTGCATCGCCACACTGTGGGACAGGTTATTGCGGGTGCAACGGTGAACATTCTATTGGTAGTGGTTGTCGTGCAGCTAAGAGGGATATAGCAGAAATATCCTCTCTCCACGCTTCCCTCTTACCAGACAGAGAGCATGTTAAGAAAAACATACCGCTCCTCGCCATTTCTTTGCAAATCTTCACGTCACTTTACCTATTTTCTCCACTTCCTTCTTCTATATTTCTTGTATAGCTACATAGATCATATTATCTCTGCAATATCTTCTATCTTAGCTTTAACTCTTCAGCTATTCTGATACGCATCATTAATGGTATCTATGTAAGGCGACCAGCAGAGAAAGCCTTCTAGAAAAGAAATATTGTAAGTAAGGAGAGGTTATTTATGAACAAGCACACACGGCATTTACTCGCTGACCAGCGCATTGCAGGGACAAACAGTCCCCGCCGACTGAGCCTCAAGACTGGCTCCCTGGCTGTACTCGTCCTAGTCTGCCTGCTCTCAGTGCTAGGAGTGGCATGGGCCACAAACTCACACAGAGTACACGCAGCCAATGCAGACCAACTTGCTATCGTTCAGCAAGGAGTGCAGGTTTGGAACCAATGGAGACAGCAAAATCCAACTATTACCCCTGATCTAAGTGGGGCTGATCTCAGTGAGGCAAAGCTCAGCGGCATTGATCTCAGCAATGCCAATCTCAGCAATACTGACCTTAACAATTCTGATCTCAGCAATGCTAACCTCGCTGGAACTAATCTCAACAGTTCAGACCTCCATGGAGCCAATGCTAGGGGAGCTAACTTCACCAATTCTGACCTCACTGGAGCTAATCTTAATAATGCCGACCTGCGCGGAACTGGCATTAACAAGGCCGACGTTGAATCTAAGGGTGCCACCACTGTAAACGCCGATTTCGGCAACCAATAGAGCTTCTGAAGGACCAACACATAAAAGAGAGAGGTGTGTTAGGGGTCAAAGGACCCAACACACCTCTCTCTTTTATTTATGGCAACTCCGGCACACGTGCTGGAATGCCATCGCGTAGTGGGAGGGCAGGAGTGGTGCTAGCACGCAAGCGGGCACGAATGGCCGGAGCCTGTGCACGACGCGTTGTGGCAACAGTGGCACGACCGACGACCCAGATGAAGCCGAAGAGGGCAGCCCAGTTTATTACACCAGTGACAGTCAGGAAGACCCAAGTCGGCAGACCGAGACCGGAGATGAGCAGGAAGAGCGCACCTGTTAGCAGGATGTTCCCCAGCGTGATGGGGATTAAGATCAACCAGGCAAAGCGCATCAACTGGTCGGAGCGTAGACGCGGGAGCGTGGCACGAACCCAGATGAAGACAGCACAGAGCAGGTACACTTTGACTATGAAGTAAACCAGGGCCAGCAGGTTACCCACAAGACCCCACACTGGCACATTCAGCCCTGTCAGGTACGCTACACCAGGACCAGACCAACCGCCCAGGAAGAGAATAGTAGCGATAGCCGAGACAATGGTCATGTTGCCGTACTCACCAAGGTAGAACATTGCCCAACGTACGCCACTGTACTCGGTAACATAACCAGCAACGAGTTCGGACTCCGCCTCTGGTAGGTCGAAGGGGGCGCGATTCGTCTCTGCAAGACCACAGATATAGTAAATGACGAGCATCAGAGGTTGTATCAGGATAAACCATTCCCAAGGAGTGTTGCCTTCAAAGATGAAATCGAGCACAGGGTTGCCCGTCTTATGCCACACACCCTGGAAGTCTATGATCTGGCGCAGAGAGATGGTGCCGATGGAGTCGTGACCGGGATAGCCTGGTGCTCCCGCCAGCACACTAGTCAGCATCACAACGCCCACCAGAGCCAGCACCAGTGGTAGTTCGTAGGAGATCATTTGGGCAGCAGCACGCAGACCACCAATCAACGAGTATTTGTTGTTGGAGCTATAGCCAGCCATGACGACTGCAACCACGTCAATTGAACTCATCGCCACATAGTAGACAATACCAGTGGCAAGCCCAGTACCAGGCAAACTGATGTATGGTGAGAACGGCAGTACGGCGAATGCAGCGATCACAGGTGCTATAAACACCGATGGAGATAGCAGAAAGAGCAGTTTATCACTATCGGCGACGCGAATGTCCTCTTTCAGCAGCAGTTTGATCATATCAGCAACTGTCTGCAGTAGCCCCCACGGACCAGTATAGATTGGCCCAAGGCGATCTTGCATCCAGGCCATGATTTTGCGTTCGGCAAGGACGAGGATCACTGCGCCAGTCAAGACAAAAACGAAGATAACGAGAAAGGTGACGACAAACTGCAAGAATTGCCATGAGATAATACCATGTATTAGTTGTGTCACCGCATCATCAGCTAGTAACATATGCATAAACTCCAAAGGGACACGCAGGAAACTCAGCTTCTATTTATCTGTCAACTTCGCCCAATACAATGTCTATACTGCCCATGATTGCTACTACGTCGCTCATTTTGTGACCACGCAGCAGTTCAGGCAGAATCTGTAGGTTGGTGAAGGATGGGCCACGTATTTTGGCACGCCAGGGATATTCGCTGCCATCGCTGATAAAGTAGATGCCCAACTCACCCTTGCTGCTCTCGATGGCGAAGTAGGTCTCTCCACGCGGAGAACGCAGGGCAATAGGCACACGCATAGAAATTGCTCCCCCAGGCATTTTGTCGAGAGCAACGCGGCAGAGGCGAATGCTCTCAGTAATTTCTTGCATGCGTACTCTATAGCGCGCGTAGCAATCACCCTCTTGGCGTACCTGCACATTGACAGGTACTTCACGATAGGCCATATAGGGACGATTGACACGCAGATCAAAGTTCAC
>JAFATZ010000005.1 GCA_019243675.1 Ktedonobacteraceae bacterium
AAGCCGATCTTTACCAAGTGCATCCGGCCTTTCTGGATACCTGCTTTCAAGTACTGATAGCTGCTCTTCCAACCACTACAGGGTTAGAGCGTGAAGATGCATTCTACCTACCAGTGGGACTGCGTAGCTTTCAAATGCACAAGCGACTAGGTCGGCAGGCGTGGAGTTATGCACATCTCACATCCCTAGCGGACAAGACGGAAGATATGCTTGAAGGCGATGTGCGCATTCTTGATGATGATGGACAGGTAATAGTAGAGGCGCTCGGCCTGCGCTTACAGCGCACCGATGTTAGCGCTAGGCGCACTGAGGCAGAAGGTTTGGGTGATTGGCTCTACGAACTATGCTGGGAGCAGCAGCAGACGCCACCTCCAGTACTAAAGCAGTCAGGGCGGTGGCTGATATTTATGGACAATAGCGGTGTGGGGCAAAGAATAGCAGAATTGTTAACAGAGCGTGGAGCAGCTTGCGTAGTGGTCTTCCCCGCTGCTACCTATCACATGTCGCCCCAAGGGAGCTATCACGTCAATCCTGCCAGACCAGATGATATGCAGCGTCTCATCAAGAGCATTATAGCGCCAGAGAGACCTCTTAGCGCTGTGCTGCATTTATGGAGCCTAGACGCAACTCCAGAGGCGGAGATGGATGTTGCTTCACTAGAAAAAGATCAGATGTTGAGCGTTGGTAGTGCATTGAACGTGGTGCAAGCGCTGATTGCTGCAACGGATGCTGAGCCTACTAAACTGTGGTTTGTGACTAGAGGTGCTCAGGCAGTAGGTTCCAATGGTGCTTCTCTGGCAGTAGCCCAGGCTCCCTTGTGGGGGCTAGGCCGAACCTGTGCGATAGAGCATCCCGAACTTTGGGGTGGATTAATAGACGTAGATCCTCAAGGCACGGCACAGCAGGCGGCAGAACAACTACTACAGGTGCTTGACGCTCAAAGTAAGGAAGATCAGATCGCTTTTCGTCAGGGACAGAGCTATGTCGCTCGCCTGCTTCGCAGCCGCGATTGGACACCGCGAGACCTGAAGTTGCAATCTGAGGCCAGCTATCTCATCACTGGTGGGTTATGGGGACTCGGCTTTGAGGTTGCACGTTGGATGGTGACGAAAGGTGCTAGGCATCTGGTGTTGCTAGGAAGGACAAAGCTGCCCCCACGTGCGGACTGGCAGCAAGTAGCAGCAGATACGCGCTTGGCTCGTCAGATTGCTAGCATTAACGAGCTTGAAGGGCTAGGTGCGCGTGTCTACTATGCCTCGGTTGATATCTCTGATGAGGCACACATGCGTGCTTTGCTGGAGCATTTTCGCCAGCAGGGTCATCCGCCAATCAGAGGCGTTATTCATGCTGCATCAGTATGGCAGGATCAGCAAGGTCAATCGCTAGTGCGCTCGCTAGCTCATCTTAGCATAGAAGCGCTGCAAGAAGTGTCTCGTCCCAAAGTGATGGGTAGTTGGCTGCTGCATACGCTGCTACAAGACGCGCCGCTGGACTTTTTCGTTAGTTTCTCTTCTGGAGCCTCGCTATTTGGTTCGGCGGGACAGGGAAACTATGCGGCAGCGGGAGCGTTTCTCGATGCGCTTGCGCATTATCAGCGGGCAATGGGCCGCTGTGGGTTAAGCATCAACTGGGGTGCTGTGTCTGAGATAGGCTTTGGAGCCACTGCTGAAGGTCTAAAAGTACATCAGTATTGGGAAGCTCATGGTATTCAGCGGATTACGCCAAAACAGGTTTTAGCGGCACTGGAGCAGTTCATCCCAGAAAATGTCGCACAAATCGGGGTGATGAAGCTTGATTGGCAGTTATTGCAACAATTTTATCCCCAATTGGCACAATTACCCTGGGCGACGTACTTGGTACAAGATAGTGGAGCTACTGCTAAGGCTGCCGAAGCTGGCTCGCAAGAGGGGCACACGTTTGTGCAAACACTGCTTGCTGCCAGCCAAGAAGAACGTCAGCAGCGACTGGAAGCGTATCTCAGCGAACGGGTCGCCAAGGTGCTCAGGCTGCCCGTCTCTAAGATAGATGTCTTGCAGCCTTTGACTGCACTAGGACTCGATTCCTTGATGGCTATTGAGCTGAAGAATCAACTAGAATTTGAATTGACAATACGTATTTCTATTGTCATGTTCCTGCAAGGGCCAAGCATCGCGCAATTTGCCAACCAGTTACTTGATCAACTGGTCACTGCAACACCTGCGGTCTCCACGAGTACGGCTGGCCAGCAGCAGCAAGAGGATGGTCACATGAAGAGCGTCTCGCAACAAGAGGCGGTACAGTTGCTAGACAAACTTGACCAGCTTTCTGCCAACGAAGTAGATGCGTTGCTCAGTGGCATGTTGCAGGAAAACGGGCGTACTGGCGCAACAACGTCGGTAAGCCCACAGGATGCCGTCCACTTGTTAGACAAACTTGACCAACTCTCCGACGAAGAGGTGGACTCGCTGCTTAGCAATATTGTGCAGAAAGAAGAGCATAATCGATGACGGATGCCTTCAAGAATATCGCTAATCTTTCACCCGAAGAAAAGAGGGCGTTGCTCGCGCAGTTGCTACGTAAAAAAGCAGAGGAGGGCAAAAATTGGTGTCCGCTTTCTCACGGTCAGCGTGCGCTCTGGTTTCTCTACTGCTTAGCGCCCGAAAGTGCTGCCTACAACCTGCTCTATGCTGCCTCCGTTCGCCCAGAGCTAGATGTACCCACCTTGCAGCGTGCAGTTCAAGCGCTTATTGAGCGTTATCCCATCTTGACTGCCACGTATAGCATGGAAAAGGGCGAGCCTATCCAGCGCTTTCATAAAAACCTAGCTGTCCCTGTTGAGCAGATAGACAGCTCTGTATGGAGTAAGAACTATTTAGAAGAGCAACTGCTTAAGGAAGGTAACCGTCCCTTCGATTTGGAACAAGGCCCTGTACTACGTATAAAACTGTTTAAGCGAACAGCGCAGGAGAGTGTACTCTCGTTAGCCGTCCATCACATAGCTATAGACCTCTGGGCGCTTGATCTGCTCGTCGATGAACTCTGTACGCTCTATGCAGCAGAAAGGGTTGGCATACAAGCACCACTGCTGCCAGTAGGGCCACAGTTTGCAGACTACGTACAGTGGCAGGCTACTATGCTCACCAGCCCCGAAGGTGAGCGACACTGGTCCTACTGGCAACGTGCATTAGCTGGTGAACTGCCTCTGCTGAATTTGCCCATGGATAGACCTCGACCAACCATCCAGACCTACAAAGGGGCCTCCCATTCCTTTGCACTGAGTGAGGAACTGACGCAGCAGCTCAAAACCCTGGCATATACCCAAAAGACGACACTCTACACCACGCTGCTTGCAGCATTTCAAGTACTGCTGTTTCGCTACACTGCTCAAGAAGACATTCTTATCGGTACCCCTATGCTAGGTAGAAGTCGCGCCGAGCTGGAACGGGTCGTAGGCTACCTAGTCAATCCCGTCGCTTTACGCGCCCATTTTTCCCACAACCTCACCTTCAAAGAGTTCCTGCATCAGGTCCGTACTACTGTAGCCGAGGCCCTGGAACACCAGGATTATCCGTTTCCTCTACTGGTAGAGCGGCTACAACCCAAGCGCGACCCTAGCTACTCGCCCATCTTCCAGACACTATTTATCTGGGACAAGCCGCGTGCCTATGCAGATCAAGCAACAGTACACCCTGAGCAAGACGACATAGCGAGGCAAATCTCTCGCCAGAAACCGCGCCTACAAGCATTGCTAGCCGGGCAGCAAGGAGCACATTTCGATCTGATACTTACAGTATTTGAGATAGATGGAGCGCTCTCTGCAGAGATCCGTTACAACGTGGACCTGTTTAATGCCTCTACCATTGCACGC
>JAFATZ010000223.1 GCA_019243675.1 Ktedonobacteraceae bacterium
GATCACCTGACTCTGTTGAGAAACGCAGGCTCCCAGTTGGCTACCTACTGGGCGACTGTGGAAATAGGCATCCGACTCTACTGCTGAGCATTTCTCGACTAGCCCCTCAATTCGAACCTGACGTTCGAGTTCCGCCCAGCGAAAAACTAATGCAGCCTGGGGGTTTTCGGCTAGCTCGTATCCCTTCCTGCTCTCATAGTTGGTGTAGAAGACGAAGCCGCGTTCATCAAAGCCCTTAAGCAGTACAACGCGCGCCGACGGTTTTCCATCCTTAGTGGCAGTAGCAAGTGTCATAGCATTGGGTTCAAGCAAATTGGCCGCCAATGCAACATTGAACCAGACCTGAAATTGTCTGAACGGGTCAGCATCGACATCGCTTTCACTCAGCCCTTGCAGCGTATAATCTTTGCGCAGATTAGCTATAGACATATCCACTCTTGTATCTCCTCCTCAAGGCGACCACTGTGTGAGAAAATATTACCAAGAAAAACTACTGATGGGAGAAGCTCGAGATACATGCACGAAACAACATCGTCCTCCTCTACCGCTGCCATTATTCTAGCTGCAGGCAGTTCTAGTCGTATGGGAGAGGGACGGCATAAGTTGCAGTTGCCACTGGGCAATCGTGCTGTGCTGCTCCACGGGCTAGATGCTGCCCTCGCCTCGCAGGCACGTCCGATCATTATTGTACTTGGACATCAGGCTGATCAGGTGCGCATCCTACTCGCTAATTATAGTATACACACTATCACTATCGCTGAGAATCCCAACTACATGCAGGGCATGAGCACCTCAATACGCGTAGGCATACAGGCCCTCATCGACAGCAATGATGCTATACTACGTGCTCCTACCGATAGCGCGCTTATTCTGCTTGGCGATCAACCATTGATAACGCAGCAGATTATTGACACACTCATTGCAACGAGACGGGACACAGGCAAACGGATTGTTACTCCACTGTACCAAGGTAAGCGGAGCAGTCCCACGCTCTTCGATGCGAGCCTGTTTCCTGAACTTATGCAGTTGACAGGTGACGAGGGTGGTCGTCGTCTGCTAGAGCGCTACCGTGCTGACATCGCGACGGTTGAAGTGGGCGATGCTATGGCAAGCTATGACGTTGATACATGGGAGACCTATCAACAGGTTCTCGCTGAGTGGCAGCGCAGGCAAGAACAAGAAGCAGAGGAAACGTCTTAAAGCACCAATTGCCCTACTAAAGCAATAATTTCTTGATGTACCACCTCTGGGGACTGCGAAGCGTCCAGCACTTTAATGCGTGCGGGATGATTGCTAGCCAAGTCCAAAAAGGCTTGGCGCACCGTATGATGAAACTGTTCTGCCTCTACATCAAAGCGGCTCTGCTGCTCACCGCTTCCATCGGTCCTTTGAGCTACATCTGTTCGTACGCGTGCCTGGACTGGATCAAGATCAAACAAGATAGTCAGATCAGGTTGGTACCCTTGCGTTGCCAGCAGAGAGAGTTGCTCTACCAAGGTGGCACCGACGCCGCGTCCTACGCCTTGATAAGCGATACTTGAATCAAAGCAGCGATCTGTAATGACTAGCGTTCCTCTTGCGAGCGCGGGAAGTATCAGTTGGGCAAAGTGTTGTGCGCGGTCGGCCTGAAAGAGAAAGGTTTCTGCCAGAGGCGTAATGGCCAGTTCGGGACGATTGAGCAGAAGTTGACGTATTTCGACACCTAGTGATGTTCCTCCTGGCTCTCGCGTTCGTATATAGGAGATGTGCTGTGTGCTCAGCCAACGCTCCAGCATGTCCAATTGCGTCGTCTTGCCCGACCCATCGAGTCCTTCAAAAGAAATTAAGCGTCCTCTGCCCACGCGTTATCTCTCTCTATCAGTTCGATACACCTCATAGTCCCAATCTCTAGAAGGCTTAGGCAACATATCCTCCGGCGTCCACTGTGCATCCTGCCCATACTTGCCAGTATACCTTTTTAGCGTCTCCCCAACAAAGAAAAACACCATTTGCGAGATGCGAAACCCCACTGGAACAACAATCGTCGTCTGTGTGTGATTGGATATCTCCATCGTCCA
>JAFATZ010000412.1 GCA_019243675.1 Ktedonobacteraceae bacterium
TTATTCTAGATATCATGCTGCCCGAAATGGACGGCCTGGAGGTTTGCCGCCAGTTGCGCCGTCAGGATAGCACAGCAACAGTCCCCATTATGGTGCTCACCGCAAAAAGTGAGGAGATTGATAAAGTCGTCGGGCTAGAGATCGGTGCCGACGACTACGTAACCAAACCCTTTGGCAGGCGCGAGCTACTCGCACGTGTCCGTGCTCT
The DNA here is from genome assembly GCA_019243675.1 of Ktedonobacteraceae bacterium. Lineage (GTDB taxonomy): Bacteria > Chloroflexota > Ktedonobacteria > Ktedonobacterales > Ktedonobacteraceae > JAFATZ01. The sequence goes on from JAFATZ010000412.1 coordinate 209, forward strand.
GCTACGCCGCGCCGACTATCCCTCTGCTGGTGAAGAGCACGCCGCCACTCAGGAATCCTCGCAAGAAGTGCAGCGTTCGACGCGTGAACTGGTCGCTGGCCCTCTACGCATCGACCTTGCTGGGCGTCGTGTCAACTGCCGTGGGCAGGACATGGAGCTGCAGCCCAAACAATTCGATCTCCTCACCTACCTCGTACGCAACCGTGGCACCGTGCTCACTCGCGACCAACTGCTACACAACGTGTGGGGCTACGACTACGCTGGCGATACGCGTACTGTCGATGTACATGTGCGCTGGCTACGAGAGAAGTTGGAAGAGGACGCGGCCAACCCTAAGTTGATACAGACGGTAAGGGGAGTGGGGTATTGTTTTAGGTGGTGAGAGAGCTAAGCATATTGCTTGGCCGTTTGGCCACGTCATCCTCCTGAGGTATTGATGATAAGAACCTCGTAGGGAGCTAAATTGAGTGTTGTACCATTCACTGTAATTATTTGGTTCGAAGGCAAATGATTGACAAGCATCGTTTTGGCTCGCGAGGCAAGAGCTGTTACATTAGGCGAGGAAACCGCTGTTCGATAGAGCGGAGTCCCCGGCCCAAAGTAGTTTTTAAAATCTTTCATCGAGTAAAACATTGGGGTTGGTTGACCACTATCTGTCATCATCGTTTCAGGGATATCTGGGTTCTCTGTAACCCCATGAGGACTTGATGCTCCCCATTGGAGCGCATATGATACACCAAGTTTAATATTGCTTATCGTATCATCTGCAAAGGTTGCATTGTAGTGATTTGCTGAAATTGATGAGTTATCTGGTAATCCGCGCGTATAAGCTTCTGCCCAACCAATAGGCAGAGTAGCTCCTCCATACGGTTGTTCTCGTATCCAGTTTATCCAGTCAGAAAAGAATGTCGAGTTAAATTCGTCGGTTCTTGCTCCAAGTAAAGGTCCTCCGTCGAGAAGAATATAGTCTCCACCAAGTTTGTTATTGAGCCAATAGGTATATACAGCGCGGTCCTCTGCAGGTAGACCAGGAAGAACTCCGAGGTATGGACCTCCTAGTTTGGCATCGGGACGTACGGCCTTTACTGCATCATAGACATCATTGTACAGAGTCGTATACACTTGATAGTTTCCATTAAACCCTTTTAACTCATTCCAGACCTGAAAGATTTTAACAGTTCTATAGCGTGCTACAACTTGTGCCGCAAGCTGCGCAAAATCCGAGTAATGTTGAGGGAGTGGAGCAGCTTCAATATTACTGCTTCCCTTCATCCAGTCGGGAGCGCAGCAGAGAGATATGATTGCCTGTGACCCATCACTCTGTATGTCTTTGACTCTCGCATCTAGACTTGACCAGTCATAGTGCCCTTTGGAAGGCTCTGGATCGCTTGTTCCCCACCCATTAATAAAGACATTTTGGATGGCAACAGCCTCTCTCATGAGTTGATGACCTAGTGGAGTCATAGGCCCCTGGTCAAGCTGTGTCCGTGTCACGCCTATCATAAACTGACTAGTACCTATTTGCGAAGAGAGGTCAATAGTGACTGTTGTGACTCCTTCTGGTTTTTGTGTATTCTGCTTCATATTTTGTTGCTGTCGATAGACTAAAGTACTAAAAACGAGCGCACCTAAAATAAGTGCGATCAGCATTTGTAGTAAAAGGCTGCGGAAGCCTTTTATTGTTACTACGTCTCTAAACATAATAGCTTCAGATAAGCAATTTTGTACGCAGGATATAACAGTAAAGCATAGTATCATTGTATCATTTTTTTTGCACCCATTCATATGTAACATTTCTTGCTTCCCAAGCGTTTATATGATTGTGTTACACAGGTGATTTTGACTTTGGGTACCACCATACAACAAAGGGACTATAACATCTAGATCGAAGCGATATGAACCAGGCAAATGAACGCTGTGATTCCCAGCCTCCATATTATAGGGGGTGGAGGAACTGGGATAGCCATTTCACGAGATCAAGCAATAGTTACTCATACTTGGCGTCTAACTTGATCAATGATATATCCCTATAGAATACTCTATAACACTCTCTCAGTGCTGATGGAACGGTGGTGGAAGTTGTGCTGATTTATGAAAGAGAAGTCATACAATGCACAATACAAATGGGCTACCGGAGTCAGAAGATGATTTCTGGAAACGCAAATCACTACAGGAAGATACCCCTGTCGAGCATCTCACTTATTGGAAGCAGCAGCTTAACGAAGCATCAGCCATACTACAACTACCTACAGATCGTCCACGCCCTGCAGTTCAGACTTTTGAGGGAGCACAACAATTTCTGGTAGTGCCTAAAACGCTGACACAGACACTTCAGACGCTGAGCCAACAGGAAGGTGTGACTCCATTTATAAGCCTGCTAGCGGCTTTCTATATTCTACTGCAGCGTTATACAGGGCAGGAGGATCTCGTAGTAGGCTCGACCATTACCAACCGTACTCAAAAAGAGGTTGACGGGCTAATTGAATGCTTTGTCAACATGGTGGCACTACGGAGCAATTTATCGGGGAATCCGAATTTCCGAGAACTGTTGGTGCGGGTACGAGAGGGATGTCTTGAAGCTTATGCACATAGAGATCTTCCCTTCGAACAGTTAGTAGAGGATCTGCAACGGCAGGGGAGCCTGAACCACCTCCCTGTATTCGATGCTGTGATCAATTTTAGCGATGCTCCACCGCCAATTTGGGAACTTCCTGGGCTTACTATGACCAGTGTGCCGTTGGTTGAGCCTGTAGCAAGATTTCCAATAACTGTTGATGTGGAAGCGCGGGAAAATGGTCTGAGTCTCCGATTGGTGTACCAACGTGCGCTTTTTTCACCTGAGCGTATTGCCCGCATACTCGATCAGTTCCAATATCTGCTTGAGCAGATTGTTGTGGCACCGGAAAAGTCAATCCAGTCATACTCCCTAGTAACACCAGAGGCCATGCATTTGCTGCCTAATCCGCGCACAGTTCTAGCTGAGACACAGTACGAATTGATCACCGATGTGTTTGCTTCTTGGGTGAGCCGCGCTCCTGAGCAGCCAGCAGTTTGCCAAGGCCAGCGAAGCTGGACCTATCAGCAATTGGCCGAAAGTGCTAATGCTCTTGCGCAATTGCTGGTTACTCAGGGGCAGAAGCAGGGAGATGTGGTGGCAATAATAGGCCAGCGAAGCTTCGGGTTGATAGCGGGCATGATGGCAGCACTTCTTAGCGGAGCAGTGCTCCTCCCCATTGATCGAAGCCTGCCAACACATCGCCAACAACTGATGCTGCGGGAAGCTGGAGCGAAGCATCTTTTGTATATAGGTAAGTGGCGTCCAGAAGATAAGTGGATACAGGAACTTGTATGCCCGGCTATTATTCGTGTCGAGTCTGACAAGGGCGAAGTAGTTGAGCCACAAAGTGCTTTGGATGTCAAAGCAGCACAACTACCCGCATTAAGCCCCAATGATGCTGCTTATATCTTCTTTACTTCTGGCACTACTGGCATCCCCAAAGGGGTATTAGGATGCCATAAGGGACTGAGTCACTTTCTCAACTGGCAGCGGGAGACGTTTGCGGTAGGACCAGATGACCGATGTGCCCAATTAACGGGCCTCTCTTTTGATGTGGTTCTCAGGGATGTATTCCTTCCTTTGACGAGTGGAGCGACTCTTTGTCTTCCCCCATGGTCCGACGAACCTGGGCTAGACCAAGTTTTACTCTGGTTAGAGCATGAAAAGATTTCTCTGCTGCATACTGTGCCAACACTTGCACAATCCTGGCTCGCTAACATTCCTTCAGGAGTATCTCTGCGGTCCTTACGATGGGTGTTCTTCGCTGGGGAACCTCTTACGGATATGCTCGTACATTGGTGGCGTGCCGCCTTTCCGGGGGCAGGTAGGATTGCCAATTTCTATGGCCCTACTGAAACATCTCTCGCCAAGTGTTGCTACATAGTGGATTCCGACACTGTATCCAAAATACAGCCTATAGGTTTTCCTCTCCCAGAGACCCAGGTATTGGTTCTGACAGAAAGCTATCAGCTTTGTGGCATCGGTGAGATAGGCGAAATCGTTCTGCGTACGCCATTTCGTACTCTGGGCTATATCAACGCGCCTGAGGAAAATCGAAAGCGATTTGTCAAGAATCCTTTCCGTAATGACGAAGGGGATTTGCTCTACCACACCGGGGACCGCGGACGATACCGTCTAGACGGCTCCCTTGAGATTCTTGGGCGGCTGGATCACCAGGTTAAGATTCGCGGGGTCCGTGTTGAGCCGGACGAAGTCATGGCGACCCTACTGCTGCATCCCGCGGTGAAATCATGCGTTGTGGTTGTGCAGAACAACGAACAAGATCAGAACTCTTTGGTGGCGTATGTAGTCATCGCCAGCCAGGAGCGCGTAACAAGTTCTGAGTTGAGATCGTATCTTAGCAGCCAATTACCTGCACCAATGGTACCTTCGGTCTTTGTGCTGCTAGAGGCATTACCCCTAACGCCCAATGGCAAGGTAGATCGCCAAGCACTGCCTACACCAAATTTCAGCCGTGGTGCCCAAGATTTCGTAGCAGCCAGTACTCCACTGCAAGAGATGGTAGCAGCAAGCTGGTCGCAAGCCCTAGGTATCGGGCAGATTGGCATTCACGATAACTTCTTTTCCCTGGGCGGCCATTCTCTGCTAGCGATGCAGGTGATCACCCACCTGCGCATTACCTTGCAAGTCGAATTGTCTCTGCGCAGCTTCTTTGAAGCACCTACTATTGCGCAACTGGCCGAACGTATCAGCCAACTGCAAGCTGATGAGACGACTTCCTCCTTGCTCCCTTCAATCCAGGCAGTCTCACGTGAGTCCTATCGACAACCCATCTCTGGACTGGTGGTTGGAGTAGATGGGGAAGGGGCAGATGAGGTGGTGGTCATACCTACCTCATTACAGCAGCAGGGCCTGTGGTTAGTACACCACCTGGAGTCGAATAGCCCCGCTTATAACGTGCCTGTTGTGTTGCGGCTGCATGAGCACCTGGATATGGTCGCCCTGGAGCAGAGTGTGCATGCTGTGGTTGAGCACCATGAAAGTTTGCGCACGACCTTCGTACTGATTGGGGACCAACCCATGCAAGTCATCGTGTCGGCAATGGCTGTGCCGCTGAGAGCGTTGGATTTGAGAGCGTTATCTGCTGAGCACCAGGAGGCCGAGGTGCAGCGACTACTTGCTCAGCAGATGCAACAGCCCTTTGATCTGGCGTGTGGACCCTTATTGTGTGTGACCGTGCTGCAGCTAGGAGACCGGGAACACCTCGTGCTGCTGCTCATGCACCATATCATTTCTGATGGCTGGTCAGTTGGGGTAATCAGCCAGGAACTGACGCAGCTCTACGACATTTATGTAACTGGTCGACAAGTCCAGCTTGCTGCGCTGCCGCTTCAGTATGCGGACTTTGCACTCTGGCAGCGAGAG
>JAFATZ010000438.1 GCA_019243675.1 Ktedonobacteraceae bacterium
AGAGACCCAGGCCATCAACTTCCCCCTCGGCATGATGATCGGCCAGCAGTTGCATACCAAGACAGATACCTAGGAAAGGTTTGCCCTGCTGCGTTGCTTGGCGAATAGCCTCATCCAGGCCAAGCTCCGTTATACGTGTCATCGCTGCACCGCCAGAGCCAACCCCTGGTAACACTACAGCTTGCGCAGTTGCCACCACAGCAGGTTCGTCGGTCACCTCCACTGTTGCCCCAACGTACTCCAATGCCTTGGCGATGCTACGGATATTGCCTGCACCATAGTCAATTATCGCGATCATGGCCTCACGCTCCCTTACTGGGTGGACCATCAGTCGTTGTGGCTGGTCTACGGCCCGAGAAATTAATAGTTATTAAACGCATAACAAGTTCATCTTTCTGATTGAATACCTCACCTCTTGAGCGGATAATGCCCATTTCTGGCCTGCTCTTTGATGGCGTACATTCTAGAACGGTGAGTCGCCCACGTAGTATGTCTCCAGGGCGAACGGGCTTTAACCAGCGGATTTCATCCACGCCTGGAGAACCAAAGCTTAGCGCTTCGCTCAGTAACCCATCAACGAGCAGACGTATAAACATCGCAGTCGTATGCCATCCGCTGGCAATTATACCACCGAAGAAAGAAGCTTTTGCTAGCTCGGGCGAGATATGAAACGGCTGGGGATCATACTGTTTGGCAAAAGCGATGATTTCTTCCTCGCTGACGCTACGGCTGCCTAGCTCGAAGACATCGCCCACCTGACAATCTTCAAAATAACGCATGCGTTTGCCTCTTTCAGTGAACTTACACTTCCCCTTCAACAGCATCCGTTGCCTCCGGCACTGCAGCATTTCTGTAGAGCAAGGCCAGTGGAAAGCGCACACCAATGCTCGTAAGCTCTATTTCATCGCCTGGCCCATACGCGTGATAGACTGTCCATCCTTGCATCGTACGGCCATACACTTCGACTATCTGATACTTCGAGGCAACCAGCACATACTCTTCGATAGTCGGACAAGCGCGATAATAGCCGAACTTCCTCCCTCGGTCGTAGGCTTCAGTGGAGTCTGAAAGCACTTCGACAATGATGCGAGGAAATTGTATCTCGGTCTCGTCGGGTGTGGGCTGGTCGCGCTCGTCGCACGTCACCGACACATCGGGGTAGGTGTAGCGCGTCTTTGACAGGCGTACACTCATATCCGAGTTATAGACATTACACCGTGTGCCGAGCAGTACGTCCTCCAGAGTTCTTAGTGCATTGCTACTGATGCGGTTATGACTGCGGCTACCTCCCGCCATGAGGTATACCTGCCCGTCTATATACTCGTGCTTAGCGTCGCAAGTGGTCCGTTCCAACTCTCGCCACTCGTCCACGCTCATAGTTTGTCGTGATGGTTGAGCTACCATTAATATCCTCCCTAGCACTCATGGCTAATACTCTTCTATCATAACACTCTGTACATATGCGCGGTAGGGGCACGGTTCACCATGCCCATCGTGCGGCCAACCTTGGGCACAATGAATTAGGCCCCTACCGACCTGAATGCGCTCTGTAAGCCATGCCAGTCACCACGTATCACCTACACTCATATGACATTCGCTCCCAGTGCCTTGCTCCATTGCTCTACTGTAAGGAGCGAGGGAAAATCTTCCCGTTGCGTGCGTATACGCGTTGTGAGCGCGGCTGCTGTCGGTGAATGGAGACCTGTTCGCTGAAGCATCTCCTGGTTACCAAAGAGTTCCTGCGGTGTTCCGCTAAAGGCCAGCAGCCCGTCGCAGAATGCGATCACGCGCTGGCAGTATTCCACAACCAGAGTCATGTCGTGAGTGATTACTAGGATGGTCTTGCCCTGCTGTTGAAGAGTGCATAGCAGACGCATGATGGCCGTAATAGAGCGGTAATCTTGCCCGGTGGTTGGCTCGTCTACGATCAAAATGTCTGGTCCCATTGCTAGAACTGCAGCGACTGCCAGACGTTGGCGCTGGCCTTTGCTCAAGAAGAGTGGATCCTCGTTAGCGCAATCAATCAGATCAACGGCCTCCAGCGTCTGCTGGACAAGCCGTTGCCGTGCCTTGGAGGGAAGGCCGAGATTCTTCAGCCCATATTCCACTTCATCGCTGACCTTGCGACAAAATAACTGGTGATCTGGATTCTGAAAGACGTAGCCAACTGAGCGTGTAATCTGTGAACGCACGCGCTTGAGACGTAGGTCTTGTCCTAACACCTCTGCGTTCCCGTCAGACGGACGATAAATGCCAGCGATAACCTTGGCGAATGTCGTTTTGCCACTGCCGTTCGGACCAAGTAGGGCGAGCATCTCACCGCGATACAGCTTGGCGCTGATGCCCTTGAGCGCGACTGTGCCATCTTCGTAGCGGTAGCAAAGCTGCTCAGCCTGAACGACTGGCTCTCGCATGCAGACGCTGGGCCTATCGCACTCTGGCAGATAGCTGGCTGAGATAGATTGCGCGGCTTGAGCAAACGCGGATTCGCCCTCATCCAGGGTGAGTGGCGGACGCGACTGATAGGTGTAGCCAGTATGCCAGGAGATACGTGTCAGTTCCCCTGCCGATGCTCCACATGCTTCCAGTATAGCACGGTTCTTGTAGAAAGTCTGGGGAGGAGCCACCAGCACTATCCTTCCTTGGTGTAAGAGGGCAATATGGTCACAGAACGTTGCCAGAATCTCCGCATCC
>JAFATZ010000468.1 GCA_019243675.1 Ktedonobacteraceae bacterium
AATCAAACTGGACTGACTACTAGTGATTCACCAGATTTGATAGAATGACGGTAGGAAGAGCATCGTGAACCAGAGCAACCAATCAACCCAAACGTACGTATTAGGCTCCTCATCAGAAGAAACACAGCGCTTACAAAAACAAGCTCAAATGTACTTGCCTATCACCCAACGCTTCCTACAGGAGGCAGGCATTACGGCAGGGATGAAGGTGCTGGAAGTGGGTAGCGGAGCAGGTGATATCTCCTTGCTGGTGGCCGAGTTGGTCGGCCCAAGTGGCACAGTAGTCGGCGTGGATCGCAACCCAGAGATACTAGAAACGGCGCGAGCGCGTATGCAAGCCGCTGGACACACGAATGTATCCTTTATCGTAGAGGATATCACCAACCTCACGCTGGATACCGACTTTGATGCAGTGGTAGGCCGTTTCATCCTGGGACATTTGTTTAGTGATCCCGTTGTAGCGCTGCGCAATCTGGTGCGTCATCTACGTCCAGGCGGCATTGTAGCTTTTCAAGAAGCAGACCTTACCCACCTGGGAACCAGCTTCCCTCCATCCCCACTCTTCGAGCAGGCTGGCTCTTGGATCAGGGAAGGTGCGCGTCGTGCAGGACTGGATTACCAACTGGGCTTCAGGTTGTATAGCGTGTTTCTGGATGCAGGATTGCCAGAGCCACAGATGAGCTATACATCTCCTATTGGCGGTGGGTCGGATTGGGTTGGATATGATGTAATGGCCGAACTAGTTCGCAGTATGCTGCCAGAGATCCTGAAGTTTCATGTTGCAACAGCAGAGGAGATCGACATCGACACCCTAGCGCAGCGGCTCCGCGATTCGATGGCTAACCGACGCGGCGTCGCAAGGTGGCTAGACGTCGTCTCTGCCTGGACACGCACCACGTGAATGCACCTATTACACTTCCTCGTCAATCGGTCTTTCTTCCTGCTCCTCATCCCCTTCTACATCGGCAGGCTTAAAGGAAAGCAGGTTGCCACGGATCTGCTCTTCAATGGCACTGGCCACATCGCTGTTTTGACGCAGATACTCTTTCGCATTCTCTCGACCTTGACCAAGACGGATATCACCGACAGTAAACCACGCGCCGCTCTTCCTGACCAAGCCCATCTCTAGACCGAGATCAATCAGGCCACCCTCACGCGAAATACCTTCACTGTACATAATATCGAACTCAGCGCTCTTGAAGGGAGGCGCAACCTTATTCTTGACCACACGAGCGCGGGTACGATTGCCCACAACATCCTGTCCTTGTTTGATGGAGTCAATGCGGCGAATGTCGATACGCACGGAGGCATAGAACTTGAGCGCCTTGCCACCAGCAGTCGTCTCTGGATTGCCAAACATGACGCCGATCTTGTCGCGGAGTTGGTTGGTGAAAACGATGGCAGTGTTGGAGTTGCTAATTCCACTGGTAAGCTTACGTAGCGCCTGACTCATCAAGCGTGCCTGCAAGCCAACGTGCGCATCGCCCATTTCGCCTTCGATCTCAGCGCGTGGAGCCAAGGCCGCCACCGAGTCAATCACCACCACATCAATAGCATTGCTGCGCACTAGTGAATCGACGATCTCCAGGGCTTGCTCGCCAGTATCGGGCTGCGAAATAAGCAAGTTGTTGACATCTACACCGCAACGCGCTGCATACGTGCGGTCGAGTGCATGTTCAGCGTCGATGAAGGCAGCATAGCCCCCGCTACGTTGTGCATTGGCAATGATATGCTGACACAGCGTGGTTTTACCCGACGACTCAGGACCGTAGATTTCAATCACTCGTCCTCTAGGAACACCGCCAATACCCAAAGCCAAGTCTAGTGCGATAGAACCCGTAGGAATGGCTTCTATTTGAACGTGCGCCACCTCCCCTAGCCTCATGATCGCACCTTTACCGAAGCGGCGCTCAATCTGTGAGAGCGCCAACTCAATCGCCTTTTCACGCTCGCTCATAGGAGCAGCGTTTGTACCGTCATTGCGGTCTGTGGTCTTTTCTTTCCTAGCCATTGATCTTCCCCTAGTATTATTGCTACGTCTACCTATTCTTTAGCAAGAGTGAAAAAGCGGAAACGGTTAATAGGCGCTCTTCCCACCTATCTTCAGAAGTAGAACAATCGTACCACAAGCACGACTATGTGTCAAGCTAAACCTGACCCCTATAGATCGCGCCGCCCCTCCAGCGCGCGACTCAACGTCCCCTCATCGGCATACTCCAGGTCGCCACCGATGGGCAGCCCACGGGCTAGACTGGTGACGCGCAAGTTGGCATTACGCACACTGCCCTTGATCTCGTTCTTGATAAAACTGGCAGTGTAGTCACCTTCAAAGCCGGGGTTGGTCGCCAGAATGATCTCGTGGATAGCGTCATCTTGTAACCGTGTGAGTAGCTCATCAATGCGTAGGTCTTTGCGGCCTATACCATTCATGGGAGACAGCGCCCCGTGCAGGACGTGATACAAACCCTTGTAGACCCCTGTTTTCTCTAAAGCCAGCACGTCAAGCGGCTCCTCGACGACACAGATCACATCCCGTTCGCGATTAGCATTGCTGCAGATAGGGCAGGGATCGGTTTCAGTAATATTGAAGCAACGCGAACAATAGACGATACTCTCTTTGACACGCATAATCGCTTCGGCCAGACGACGTGCCTGATCAGTAGGGCTACGCAGAATAAAGAAAGTCAACCGCTGAGCCGTTTTTAGACCAACACCGGGCAACTTTGCAAACTCTTCTATCAGTGCCGCCACTGGCGGGGCAATGTCGCTCATAGACTAAAACAATCCTGGAATCCTCAAACCGCCAGTCGCACTACTCATCATCTTCTGCTGGGCCTCAGTCGCTTTATCAAAGGCATCTTTAGCAGCAGCCTTAATCATCGCTTCTAAGTCAGTAACATCTTCGGCACTCACCGCTTCGGAATCAATCTTGACATCGCTAATCTCAAACTTGCCAGTCATAGTAATGGTGACTGCACCACCGCCTGCGGTACCGATAAATGTGCTCGTCTCCAAATCCTGCTGCATCTTCATCAATTTCTGCTGCATCTTCTGTATCTCGCGCATGTTCATGAATTCTTCTCCTTACTTTGGATAAACTTCTTTGATCTCTGCCTTAAAGATTCGTACAACTTCTTGAACTACAGGATCACCCGTCGCTTTGCGCCTAAGCATATCCTGTCGCGTCTCATCAGTTACCACTGCACTA
>JAFATZ010000118.1 GCA_019243675.1 Ktedonobacteraceae bacterium
GCGCATTCGCGTAGAGGAGAAGCTGCTGATCGAGGCATTGAATCGACGCGCTATCACCTTCGATATTGTCGATGACGGTGATCTGCTCTTCGATCTGGCTCGGCCTGATGAGCACTGGCGCAGTTACGATGCAGTTCTGTGTCGCAGCGTGAGTCAGTCGCGTGGGTTGGCCGTGCTGTATGTATTGGAGCATTGGGGTATTCCCGTCTATAACTCAGCAGCCGTGACGACGACGTGCAACGATAAGCTGCTCACCACGTTAGCACTCCTGCGCGCAGACCTGCCGATGCCGCGTACCCTGCTCGCCTTCGGTGCAGAGACCGCCGTACGTGGCATCGAAACGCTCGGCTACCCAGTCGTGCTCAAACCTACAACAGGCTCGTGGGGACGCTTGCTCGCACGCGTCAATGATCGCGATGCGGCAGAGGCCGTCCTGGAGCACCAGGAGACACTTGGCTCGTATCAGCATCACATTCACTATATACAGGAGTACATTGCCAAGCCGCAGCGTGACATCCGCGCCTTTGTCGTTGGAGAGCGTACTATCTGCGCTATCTATCGCACGAGCGAACATTGGGTTACCAATACCGCTCGCGGGGCTGTAACTAGCAATTGTCCCGTTACACCCGAACTCGATCGCCTGTGTGTGCGAGCTGCTCAGGCCGTTGGCGGCGGTATGCTAGCGGTTGACATTCTGGAGCATCCAGAGCGCGGTTTGCTGGTGAACGAGATCAACGCTACGATGGAGTTTCGCAATAGCATAGCTCCAACGGGTGTGGATATTCCCAACGTGATACTTGACTACGTGCTCAGCCACGTGCGAGAGGAGGCTGTACTATGAGTCAACTGCGCGTGGCGATTGTGGGTGGCTCCGGCTACACAGGTGGAGAGCTGGCACGCCTCCTGCTCTTTCATCCACAGGTCGAGTTAACCCAGGTGGCCTCTAGCGGTCACGCCGGGCAGTATTTGCATAGTGTGCATCCAAATTTGCGCAAGGTGAGCGCTCTGCGCTTATGTCGTCCCGCTGACTTGACACCGTGCGATGTGCTGTTTCTGTGCCTGCCACACGGCGTGTCTGCACAAGAAATTGAACATTACCGAGCTGTTGCGCCGCGCATTATCGACCTCTCAGCAGATTTTCGTTTGCGCTCACAGGCACTCTATGAACAGTGGTATGGCGAGGCGCATCCGGCTGCCCACCTGCTAGGCGAGGCTGTGTATGGCCTGCCCGAACTGCATCGCGCCGAATTGGCGGAGGCGACGCTCGTGAGCGGCACGGGCTGCATGGCGACCGCTGCTATTCTTGGTCTGGTGCCGCTCTACCGTGCGGGTGTGGTCAACACGACCATTCCCCTAGTGGTGGATGCCAAGGTTGGTTCATCGGCGGCGGGTGCGACCCCGAGCAGCGGCAGCCATCATCCCGACAGGAGCGGTGTCGTGCGTTCGTTTGAGCCTACGGGACACCGCCATACAGCCGAGCTGCTGCAGGAGTTGGGACAGCTTACAGGCGCTGCGCTGCAACAGCATATCGCGTTCTCTGCTACGGCGGTTGAGCTAGTGCGCGGCGTGCTCATCACGGCTCATGTGTTTGTCAATGAGATGCTAGATGAGCGTGCGTTGTGGCGCATGTACCGTGAGGCTTACCAACATGAGCCGTTCATACGCCTCGTCAAAGAACGCAGCGGCGTCTACCGCTATCCCGAACCCAAGATTGTGGCGGGGAGCAATTATTGCGATGTTGGCTTTGAGCTTGATGCGGAGCGAAAGCGTGTGGTGGTGATCGCCGCGCTGGATAATCTGATGAAAGGCGCAGCAGGCAACGCCGTGCAGGCGCTCAATAGTATGTGCGGTTGGGACGAGACACTTGGTTTGACGTTCCCGGGGCTGCACCCGGTATAACACAGAGACGGAGTAGAGCTATGACGCTTGTGATCAAAATTGGTGGAGCTGCCGGTATTGCTACCTCGACGCTTGTGCAGGAGATCGCACATTACACAACCGACGGAGAGCGTATCGTTCTCGTGCATGGTGGCTCTGATCTTACTAACACCCTCTCGCAGCAGTTAGGGCATCCGGCACGTATGATTACTTCTCCTAATGGTATGGTGAGCCGCTATACCGACGGTGAGACGCTTAGCATTTATGCTATGGCCGTTGCTGGCCAGATCAATACGGAGTTGGTGGCGCTCTTGCAGCAGCACAAGGTGAATGCGCTAGGCTTGGCAGGAGTCGACGGAGGTCTCTTGCTGGCGCGACGTAAGGCAATTGTGCGCTCGGTGACCCCGGAGGGGCGCGTGCAGGTATTGCGCGACGACTACACGGGGCAGATTGAGCAGGTCAATGGCCCACTATTACGGCTCCTGCTCGGCGCTAGCTATACTCCTGTCATCGCGCCGTTGGCTCTGAGTTACGAAGGAGAGCGCCTCAACGTGGATGGTGATCGGGTTGCCGCTGCCATAGCCGTTGCCCTGCAAGCCGAAGCCTTGATTATCATGACCAATGTTCCTGGATTGCTCACCGATCCAAAAGATAGCAACACGCTCGTCTCCCATATTGCGGCCCACGAACTTCACGACTATATGGGCTATGCGCACGGGCGTATGCGCAAGAAGCTGCTTGGTGCGCAGGAGGCCCTCAACGGCGGTGTCGAACGCGTCTATATCGGTAGCACGTCGCTGCACCATGTACTCAACGGTACAGGCACACTTATAGAAAGGAGAAGTTTGTGCAGCCAATTATCGAGCTAGAAAACACCTATACCAGCGGTGTCTATGGCAAGCGTCCTGTCGCCATCGTGCGTGGCAGTGGTGCTCTGCTGTGGGACGCTGAGGGACGTGAGTATATAGATTGCACGGCTGGTCACGGTGTGGCGAACATCGGACATGGACGCTCGGAACTGGCTGCCGCTCTTGCAGCGCAAGCACAGCGCCTTGTAACGTGTTCCGAAGCTCTCTACAACGACGTGCGCGCTCGCCTGCTCGAACGCCTAGCCCAACTGACACCGCAAGGGCTGACGCACTTCTTCCTCTGCAACAGTGGTGCCGAAGCTGTTGAAGGCGCGCTCAAATTTGCTCGTCTGGCTACTGGACGCACTGGCATCGTGGCGACACTGCGCGGGTTTCATGGTCGCACGATGGGAGCGCTCTCGACAACCTGGGAGCCACACTACCGCGAGCCTTTTGCACCGCTTATCCCTGGCGTTACGCATGTGCGCTATAACAATCTTGCGGCAGTTGAGGCGGTGATTAACGAAGACACGGCAGCGGTATTGATTGAGCTGGTGCAGGGCGAAGGTGGAGTGCATGTCGCCAACGAAGAATATGTCCACGGGCTAGCTATACTGTGTCGCGAACGGGGTGCCTTGCTCATCATTGACGAGGTACAGACTGGCCTTGGGCGCACGGGTCATCTCTTCGCCTGCAATCACTACAACCTACAACCCGACATTCTCTGTCTGGCCAAAGCGCTCGCTGGCGGCGTTCCTATGGGTGCCATCTGTCTTGGCCCGCGTGTCACAGAGAGTGGACGTATCGCTAAGGGTGTTCACGGTAGCACCTTCGGCGGCAATCCATTAGCTTGTGCCGCTGCACTTACTACACTCGATATCCTGCAGCGTGAGGCTCTCCCTGAACGAGCCGCTAGATTAGGAGCTTACGCGCTAGAACGCCTCGGCTCTTTGCATACGCCGCTGGTACGTGAAGTACGTGGCAGAGGATTGCTGCTCGGCATCGAACTCACCAAGCGCGTCCAGCCCTATCTCGAAGCACTGCTTGAACGCGGTATTCTCGTCCTGCCAGCCGGACCAAATGTCATCCGTCTCCTACCTCCTTTAGTGATTACAGAAGAACAACTAGATCACGTGTTAGATACACTAGAAGATATGCTGCGTGCCAACCCAAGTAGGGGCGGGGTGAATGCATCAGGTGGGACGACCGACCCAAGTAGGGCGACCGCAAGGGTTGCCCCTACGATACGACGAACCGACGTGCCCGTAAGTGAGGCGGTCCCTTCTCCGGTGGCTCTGCTTCACGAGATGCTCACCATACAGAGCTATTCGGGCGAGGAGAGCGTGTTAGCGCATTTTCTGGTTGGGCAGGCGCGTCTGATGGGCCTGCATGCGCATGTAGATGCGGTAGGCAACTTTGTTGCTAGCACGCATCATCCAGATAGGGTCACGGGAACGCCTATTGTGCTACTTGGGCATATGGACACAGTGCGCGGCGACGTTGCGGTGCGGCTAGAGGGCGATGTGCTCTATGGCAGAGGTGCAGTGGATGCAAAGGGACCGTTGGCTGCGTTTCTGTGCGCTACAGCGCGTTTCGCTGGCAGCGCTGCCCTACGCCACCCGATCGTTGTCGTTGGTGCTGTCGAGGAGGAGGCGGCT
>JAFATZ010000161.1 GCA_019243675.1 Ktedonobacteraceae bacterium
GAGGGATGTTGGGAGTTTCTTTTCCAGCGCCTTAGCTTGTCTGAGGTTATGCAGGGCCGCCTCGTATTCTCCTCTATCTACTAGATCGCATGCTCGCCGCCAATGAGCAAAGCCTTGCAGATCATACTGTTCTTTCTCGCCAGCCAGCCTGATCGCCTTGACATGATAGCTATCGGCATTCTCGGGGAAGCCCAGTTCATCTAGCGTATTTCCTGTCAGGGAATTAAAGCCACACAGTAGACGAATCATCTGCTGCTGGTCTGCTCCATGAGCATAGAGCACCTTGTTATGCAGGCAGACCATACGCCGTGCCGCATCCTCAAGCGCCTCATAGGCTCCCTGTCGCCAGTAGTGCCCTAGTGCTGACCGATACTCGGCTACATCAATGGCTGCTGCTACGTCTACTTCTGGGACAACAAGCCGTGGTGCCACTTTGGTGCGCACAGCAACGCCGAGGGCCATCGGGGTCAGTCCCAGCAGACCCGCCAGGACCGCTCTGCGATTGAGGTGCTTGGTGGGCAACGTATTGCGCTGCTCATAGGCTCGAATGGTCTCTTCCTGAATGTCCTCTCCTAGCGCACTGCCATACTCTTCCGCTAGTCGCTTGCGCGGCCAGTTCATAGCTTCTCTCCTGTCCCTGACCACCGCACCGTAGTCTGTCCCATCCTCAAGCATACGCTCCTCCAGTAAGCGATGTAGATATGGTGTGGAGAGGAGGAGATGAGTGCTAGTCGATTTCTCCTACAGGAGAGAATATCGTGCTGTAGAAATTTTCATCCCATCCTTCTCTGGTATAGTTGCTACGGTGCGGAAATGGATGTACGTGTTGGCCCTTCTGTGTTGAGCTAACACTAGTATACTCCTCTTCTGCGCCAACTCGCAAGGGAGGTTCTAAAAACCAGAACGTACGTCACTTCTTAACATTCACTTTACCTTTTCTTTACAACCAAAGTATCTCTAGATTACATTGCCGTGTTATGCTGACAAGGTATTAGCACATCAATTTAAAAACATTAGTCTCGGTCATCTAATTTTGAGATGTTTTCTTTAAATTCAACAAAGGAGAACAAGTATTATGCATAGACTGCGCTCAATTGCGTTTACAGCGTTGTCTCTAGGTATCCTACTGCTTGGTTCGGTCGCGGCAACCACTGCTAGCGCTGCTGGTCCAGCCAGCCCAGCAACAACTACACCAATCAAACACCTTGTCGTGATATTTCAGGAGAATGTTTCCTTCGATCACTACTTTGGTACCTATCCTAACGCGCAAAATCCAGTCGGTGAGCCTGCATTTCATGCTCTCTCAAATACTCCCACAGTCAATGGCCTGAGTGAGGCGCTGCTGACTAACAATCCCAACTCAGCCAACCCCAAGCGGCTAGATCGCTCGCAGGCTGTCACCTGTGACCAGGATCATAGCTATCTTGATGAACAGAAAGCCTTTGACCACGGCTTGATGGATAAGTTTGTCGAGACGGTCAGCGGCAGCAGTTGTACCGATAAAAGTATTGTGATGGACTACTACGATGGTAATACTGTCATGGCTCTCTGGAATTACGCTCAGCACTTCGCACTCAACGATAACTCTTTTGGGACGGAGTTTGGCCCTTCCTCGGTGGGTGCGCTCAATCTTATCTCCGGTCAAACACATGGTGCCACGCCTACGGACCTGACTGGCGATACCGCCAATGGGACGGTGATTGGCGATCCGCAGCCAGCCTATGATGGCTGCGATACCCGTGAAACGGTGGCTATGAGTGGGAAAAATGTGGGTGACCTCTTAAATAGCAAGAGTGTCACTTGGGGCTGGTTCCAGGGCGGCTTCAAGCCTAGCTCGACAGCCAACGGCAAGCCAGTATGCGGCACCGCGCATACCAATGTAGCAGGCGCAAAGGTGACAGATTATATCCCTCATCATGAGCCATTCCAGTATTACCAATCCACAGCTAATCCTAACCATCTCCCACCCACTTCGGTGGCGATGATTGGCAAGACAGACCAGGCCAATCATCAGTATGACCTGTCAAACTTCTGGGCTGCAGTTAATGCTGGGAATATGCCAGCCGTAAGTTTCCTGAAAGCTGCTGCTTACCAGGATGGGCACGCTGGCTACTCTGATCCGCTCGATGAGCAACACTTTCTGGTGGATACGCTCAACCAGCTTCAGAAACGGCCAGAATGGCGCAATACTGCTGTAGTAATTTCCTATGACGACTCGGACGGTTGGTATGATCATGTCCTGGGGCCAATTGTAAGCCAGTCTACCAGCCAGTTTGACGCCCTGACCGGCCCAGGACAGTGTGGTACGCTCAAAACAGGTGCTTACAACGATCGCTGTGGCTATGGGCCTCGCCTGCCTTTGATGGTGATCTCGCCTTTCGCCCGCGCAAATTTCATCGATCACAGCACGACGGACCAGTCTTCCATTCTGCGCTTCGTTGAAGACAACTGGAGCCTGGGCCGCATTGGCAATCAATCCTTCGACGCTCTGGCTGGCAGCCTGAATACTATGTTCGACTTCCGCTTCGGTGTGGGCCGAACTGATCGTCTCTTCCTCAACCCAACAACTGGCCAACTAGGAAGTTAGAGAACTTGAATGGTGGAGCTGGGCAAGCGTAGCTCCACCATTGCCTGATTCTCCCAGGCAAAAACTAATAAAAATTGCATGGTGTGGTATGCTATACACATTCCACTGAAAGGATCCGAAAAAACCATGCACTTTGCCCTAGATGAACAAATCGCCTCGCAACCGGAGGCCGTGCGCAATCTCTTGCAGCGGCTTGAAGTACCAGAACTCAACTTGCAAAGGCCATTGATATTTACAGGTATAGGAACCTCTCTTCACGCTTGTCGTGTCGCCGCTACGTGGGTCACCATCCTTACTGCTGGCGGGGTGCGACCAGTAGCAATCAATGCACACAGTCTGGCTTTAAATACGCTGTTGCGCTCAATAGACCAGGTGGTGGTTGTCAGTCATCGTGGTACCAAGCAATTCCCACGAGCAGTTCTTGACCGTGCACGTCATATGGGAGCAGCAACTGTAGCTATTGTTGGAGAAGATGCACCAGAGCCAGAGGCAGACACAATCATACGCACATGTCCCAACGAGCGCTCTGGCACGTTTACAGTTTCTTACATTACAGCGCTCGTAGCCCTGGGACACCTTGTTGCCCACTTCGTTGGTTCTCGCGGAGAGGCATTGCTCTCAGCGCTTGCAACCGTTGCCGAGGCCATCGAGCAAACACTCGCTCTGCCGACTCCTGTTGTGCAGGCAGAACGCATAGCGGGGCGAGAACCGCTACTGATTACGGGCTTTGCTCTAGATGCGGTGACAGCAGCCGAAGCCGCTCTTAAGCTCAAGGAGGGTACATATCGTTGGGCAGAAGGTATGGAGGTGGAGATGGCTCTGCATGGTCCACCAGCAGCTTTCCGCGCTGGTATGGGAGCAATCACGATTACACCAGCAAGCGACGATGGTGGACGAACGCAAGCATTACGTACGTTGTTGCATGATCTTGGTGTCGAGGCCCTGACCTGTGGCGATCAGGATGAAGATTTACGCTTTGCTCAGGTGTCCCAGTTGATTCGACCACTGGTGGCTATTGTACCTTTGCAGCGATTAACCGCTGAGTGCGCACGCATAAGCGGAACCAATCCCGATGACATTCATCGTGACGTTGAACCCTGGAAAACGGCAATGGAGCGTGTTGTGCTCTGAGCACAATATGCTCCTTGATGCTTGTTTTTAGGAAGATGTTATTGTTGCATTGGCGGCATCTGCTCAGGATATTGGGCGCGCGGCTC
>JAFATZ010000169.1 GCA_019243675.1 Ktedonobacteraceae bacterium
TGTGGTGCCCGAGGGGAAAGGTATCCTTGACACCATGGTCGAACCGCAGGCGCTACCAGATTGGTTAACAGAGGACGATGTTGACTTCTACGCAACCGAATTCGCACGGACGGGCTTCAGTGGTGGCCTCAACTGGTACCGCACAATTGACAAGAGTTGGGAACTGATGGCGGCATGGAATGGAGCACCTCTGCTAGCGCCAACGTTGTATATCGTCGGCGACCGTGACCTCGTCTTCCACTTTCCCGGGGTGAGCGACCTCATCGCCAACCAGCAAGCATTCGTGCCAAACCTGAAGCGAACAGTCATACTCCCAGGTTGTGGCCACTGGACTCAGCAGGAGCGCCCGGTCGAGGTCAATGCGGCAATGATTGAATTCCTGAAGGGACTATAGATGGGTATCTGAATAATTACCTCTCATTCACCAAAAAAAAGTAAAAGTACCATTCTACCTGCAAGCTGGAATGGTACTTTCTAGTTGCCACATTGAACTATACGGATATGGGCGCTTATAATTAGCACCGTGGCAATGCCTCCATGCACAATGCAAAGGGGTTCTATACCGCATTATTGATGACAAAAATATTACTAGAAGAGGACACTATTATCAATGGATATTACAGGTAATCAGAAAATTAAGGCACCTCGACAGCAAGTATTTCAGGCTCTCTTAAGTCCTGAGACGCTTAAGGACAGTATTCCTGGTTGCGAGTCGGCTGAAGTTGCCGATTTCCCAACAGGCCCTCAGCTTAAGCTGGTCATCTCGCCTAATATTCCTGGTTTCAAAGGCTCTCACACAGTGTTCTTGCAAACTGGCGAAGTGATTCCTCCTTCCCGTGTTGTGCTGATCGCTCAGCCTTCAAGTTCGCTTGGTTCGATTAATGCGACATGCGTGGTTGATCTAGCAGAAGAGGGACAGAGCACGAACTTGAGCTATAACGCCCACGCTGAGATGGAAGGCAAGATTGCTGCTATGCCCGATATGATTCTCAAGGGAGCTGTCAAAGTGGCTCTCGACCAGTTTTTTAAGAGCTTCGAGAAGCAGGTTGTTAGCGCCAAAGCATAAATTTCAGCAAGCAAAAAATGTCTCGGCGTTGCCGAGACATTTTTTGCTTGCTGCTTCTTATTTCACATGAGCAGGCCAAGGGCCAAGAGCCATCAGACGCGCAGGCACGGTACGGATCACCGGTGTGCTTAACATCAGACGCACTAGTGGTGGGATGGTAAGCAGTTTGTCCGAACTGAGAGCGTTTGTCAGAATCGTGTTTTGCAGAAAGGACTGAAACGCTTGAATGATTCTGGTGGGCAGTTCGCGCTGGCGCTGCACTCTGGCAAGGTCTTTCAGTTGCACGCTTCCGTGTTTCAGCTTGTCACCCAGGATATTCGCTGCTACTACAGCATCCTGTATGGCATAGTTGATGCCTACCCCTGCCACGGGTGACATGGTATGGGCTGCATCGCCGATCAGCAGCAGCCCAGGTCTGTACCACTGTAGTAGGCGATTCGACTCGACGGAGAGCACCGAGATCTGTTTCCACTCCTGGAGGTAGTCAACGCGATCAGCCATCAGTGGGAGCAGCTCGGCAATTGTTTGTCGCAGCGCTGGCAACCCAGCCGCACGAATCTCTTGATAGCCTCCCTTGGGAATGACGTAGCCAATTTGCCAGTATTCAAAGCGGTTGAGCATAATGGCAATATGTCCATTGCCGATATGACCACCAGATTCCTGGCCATCACTGAGGTGCTGGGGTAGGCGAAACCATAGAACATCCATTGGTACTGATGAAGCAACTGGCTCAAAGCCTGCCAGTCTGCGCAGGCGCGAGAAGCGCCCATCTGCGCCAACGGTGAGTATTGCCCGCACCTCGTACCAGCCATCAGCTCCACGGTAGCGCACACCACAAACTTTCCCGTTCTCCTCGATCAATTCATCTACCTGTGCTCCCATCACTAAGTGGAAACCAGGATAGCTTTTTGCCTCCGTTGTGACAAACTCCAAAAACTTTGACTGTGGCAGTAGAGCAATAAAAGGGTACTTAAGCTTCAACTCGTCGATGTTAGCGAGAGTCATCTCGCCCCCCACTGTTTGGAATCTGAATTTACGTACTTCAGTATGCTGAAGTTGTAGGAGCCGATCAACTAGGCCAAGCTCGTCTAAGATGTTGAGCACCGATGGATGAATGCTATCGCCGCGAAACTCGCGCTCAAAGTCCATGTGTGCCTCCAACAGCGTCACTGCCACCCCTTTGCGTGCCAGCAAAAGGGCGAGCATTGCTCCGCCGGGACCACCACCAACGATGCAGCAGGTAGTCTGTTCGACTTGTTTTATTTCGTGTTTCTGTGTGGCTATTTCGTGTTGCATATATCATCTCCTTGTAGCTAATTGTCTGAACAATTAATAAAAGAGTAAAAAAAGAACTAGCGAGGGAGCAGTCCCTTGAGCAGCGTTTCTACAATGACTTCGGCAATTTGTTCGTGCGTGTACTCCAGAGCAGTGGGATCACGCAGCACTTGACGACGCAATACGAAGCCCGTAACACACCCTAGAAGAGTTTGAGCGGCGAGAGCGGCATTGCCCTGTCGCAGTTCACCGTTCACCATTTTAGAGCTAAAGTAGTCGGTCAGAAAGTTTACCATCTTGCCTAGCGTTTCGGCCATGGGGTGCCCTATTTCTGGGTTATGAATCGCCTCGGGCAGAAGGACGTGTATCAACTGCACAAACTTCTCTTCTTCGACAATACTCAGCACCTGCGGCACTAGCAAGCGCAGAAACTGCTCTGGCGGCAAGGCCAATACATGTGGCGACAGCGAGCGCACTGTGCGCCAAGGAGAGCGTTCTTCGATGATTGCATCAAGCACGGCCTTCTTATTCTCGAAGTAGTGATAGATCAAGCCTGCTGTAATGCCCGCTTCGTGCGCGATATCTTTATTTGTTGCTCGTGTGAACCCTTTCTGAGAGAACACGCGCATAGCCGCGTCAATAATCTGCTCTCGACGGTCTTCTACAACTCTAGGTGTGCGTGCCATATGTCAAGCCATCCTACTGTTATGTATGCTACTGTTTTTAATTGATCGAACAATTAAATAATAACACCCAAAAGAAAGAAAGTCAAGAGGGATACCCACCAAAAATGAAGTGACAGCCGTTTTATGGCTGTCACTTCATTTTTGGTGGGTATTTACGAGACGAGACTGAGAGTTGATACTTCGAGCACATACGCCAATAGACGTATTTGGTAGGGTTGCGGTTCTTCACGCCCGCTCTCTAGATGAGCAATAGTATCTCTGCGCATACCTGTCATAGTTGCTAGTTGCCCAAGGCTCAGTCCTTTCCTTTGACGTAGGACGCGTAGCTTGGACAAACCATGAACTTTTACCATCCTCGCCTTCGAGGTTGTCGGTTTCATGCTATTAATCCTTTCAGGTGTGAACCCGATTTTTCACAGCTCCGTTGCTGTAAAAATGTATCTGCAGACAACTGCACACCCTATATTATAAAGAATAGCAGATGGAGAGAAAGCTTGTCTAGTAAGTCGTAAACGCCTACTTTTGCAGCTCATTATAGGTCTGAGATGCTCGCTGTCCTAGGATGGTCAGGAATGACTTGGAGATGGGCGTCTCACTTTCGCTGCCTGTATAGCTTGTCGTGCCAGCATCTTCACCCGATGGCAATAATCGGTCGACAACACTAAAGATATCAGCCGTGAGTCCTGGAAAAGCGCCATGCAGACGTGCCAATGCTTGGGCTTGGATGGTGATAATTAGCTCACTATCACCTCTCTTGGTGGCAAGCACAATTTGTTGTGCTGCCCTTTTCGCACTAATTGATGTCACAGGAAGAGTGTCTACCAAGCTGAAGAGCGTGTACTCTTCATGGTGTCTGGCACCCTTGATGATGGCATTAATGTGCGAACCCGTGCGTAGCAACCCAGGAGCGACCGTTGTGACCGTGATACCCTCTTTTGCTACTTCAGCACGTAAGCCTTCCGAGAAGCCCGTAACTGCAAACTTGGCACTCGAATAGGCGAGTAGGTGCGGCACGCTTACTTTGCCGCCAATGGAGCCAATGTTGACAATGTGACCTGACTTTCTGCGTGTCATCTGAGGAAGAACGGCCATGGTCATATTGTACGTGCCCCAGAACATGCTGTTCATCGAATTCTCAAAGTCTTGGCGCACAAGCGTCTGCCACGGTCCAGCACTGATGATACCTGCATTGTTGACTAGTACATCTATGCGCCCAAAATGAGCGGTTGCCTCATCAACCAGATGCTGAACCTCTTCCTGTTTAGTCACATCGCAGCGCATGGCCAGCACGTTGGCCCCTAATGCTGAAAGCTGCGTACGGGCACGCGCCAGTTCATCATCCTCTCGTGAACAGATAACTAGCTTTGCCCCTTCACTAGCGAACTCTTGCGCCATAGCTAGGCCAAGACCACGTGAGCCGCCTGTGATAAGGACAACCTTACCTTGCAGG
This sequence comes from Ktedonobacteraceae bacterium, assembly GCA_019243675.1. Classification (GTDB taxonomy): domain Bacteria; phylum Chloroflexota; class Ktedonobacteria; order Ktedonobacterales; family Ktedonobacteraceae; genus JAFATZ01. Next base: position 4,478 of record JAFATZ010000169.1, read on the forward strand.
TCGAGCATTTTCCGTTGTTGCTGCACCAGCACGCGCATGAGTGTTAATCCAGCCACTGCTGTCAGCCACGTCCAGTTTCCCGTCTTAGAATCTTTTGCCATCTGACGTTCCCTCAGCTTTTTGCTTTTCTTTCTTCACGGTCAATCTGACCAATGGCCTTGCTGACGCCGATAGGTCCATCATAGGTCTGATCGGGCAATTGCTCAAGGGCGTCACAGGCGTTTTGGTCGGCACCATGCTTTTTAGCGTGTTTAATTAGCTCCTGCTTACTGGCAGGATAATCGACTCCTTTCAGAAATTTCTCGATCTGGATTGGGTTGATTTTTGCCATTGCTTCTGTCTCCTTCTATGTTGATATTTTTTATGCGGTAGATTGGGAACATGGTGACCGCAAAGGCTCATCACGGCTATATACGGTGTTGCCCTTGCAGTCACCCCGACCCTGTGCAGTCCCTTACCCTTATATGAACACGGGTGTTGGCTTGTGTTCGTTTCAGGGAAAGGCAGATGTCACGGAAGGCTCAACCTCCTCAATGAGTAGCGATGGGGCGTATAGCCGTTGGCGGAGTAGAGCGCAGAGGCTATGTGCGATGATAAGATGGGCATTTTCGACTTGTTCAATTGCTTGAGATGGCACGCAGATAGCGAGGTCTGCTAGTTGGGACAGTTTACCACCACTCTGGTCTGTCAGGGCAATGGTAATTGCACCAGACCGCTGAGCAACGGTAGCGGCGGCAAGCACATTTGGAGAGTTGCCGCTCACGCTAATAGCAACGACAACATCATCGGGCCGAACGAGCGATGCCAACTGTTCAGCAAAGACACGATCATAGCTGGTATCGTTGGCCCAAGCAGTGAGCAGTGAGACATTATCGCCCAGTGAGATCACGCGGAATGCTGGGAAGGCTTTTGTACCTTTAGCAAGATCACAGGCAAAATGGGAGGCAGTTGCTGCACTACCACCATTACCAAGGGTAAAGATAGTGCTGCCACGTTGATAACAGTCAAGAAGCATCTCAGCCGCTTTGACAATGGTGTCAAGTGGCATTGTTTGCATGACAAAGAGAAGCTCTTGCCAGTAGTCTACAAGTTCGTTGTGCATCTTTGCCTCCTGTTAGGTAGTCAAGATCTGTGTACCTGTAAAGTCAAGCTCAAATGTCATCTCGCGCAGGCCCATATCAGTCATCGTTGCACGCACACCCTGCTGGTGCGACAACGGGCAATAGAGTAGTAGGAAACCTCCACCACCTGCACCAGTTATTTTGCCACCAAGGGCACCAGCTTGGCGCGCTGCTTTGTAGCAACAATCAATTGCCGCCGTAGAGATATGCTTCGATAAGCTCCTTTTCTCACACCAGGCAAGATCAAGAAGTTGACCGAAGCGGTCCAAGTTCCCAGCGAGCAAGGCTACGCTCATCTCTTCTGCCAATGCCTTGATGCGGTGTAGTGATGTGACCGTTGCGGGGTTCGTCTGCGTATCTGCCCGTTGCTGGTGGAGGATGTCTGCTGAGTTGCGCGTGTGACCCGTGGCGAAAAGCAATAGGCACGAGCTTAGCGTTGTGACAACATGCGCTGGCAGATCAAGTGGGATAACGCGTACTGCGCTATCAGTAAAGTGAATGGCATTCAGACCGCCATATGCGCTCGCATACTGATCCTGTTTGCCGATGGGCATACCAAGCTGTTCAATTTCCAACTGACAGGCCAGTTCAGCTACGTCTAGAGGGTCAACGGGCAGAGCGAGGTGAAGTGACAAGGCGTACACAAGGGCTACGGCCATTGCACTCGACGAACCTAGCCCGGTTCCAGGTGGTACCTCAGACGACAAGAAGAGATTGACTCCTTTCTCAAGCAAACCGTATTTGGCGAAGCACGCAATGGCTGCTTTGGGCAACGCTAGTGGTTCTTGCACGGTCGGCAGCACTCCACGGGGATAGCTTTCCCAGAGGCGATAGTCGGCTGAGTTGATATGAATACCTCCATCTGTCGCCCGATCGGCCACGACATAGCAATAGCGTGTGATGGTCGCGCTCACGACCAGACCTCCGAAGCGTGTATAGTAGGCGGCTAAATCTGTTCCGCCGCCGCCAAAGCTAATGCGAACAGGTGCGCGTACAATGACTGCAGGTCGCTGCGTCATGGCCAACTCGTCTCGCTCAGAGGCGTAATAATCACCTCTTGTAGCGCCGAATCGCGGGGAACTTGCGCTGCAAACACGATCACTTCGGCCACGTTAGCTGGGTCTTGCAGGTTTTGTGGCTCTGGCATAGGAATGCCTTGCTCAATGAAGCGGTCGAAAAAATGCGTGCGCATTCCACCAGAGATAATCGTGGTCACACGGATGTCATCAGGTCGTCCTTCAACGCCAAGGCCACGACCAAAACCGACTAGACCCCACTTTGAGGCGTGGTAGGCGGCAGCATTTGCCCATGCACGGGTTGCTGCAGTCGAAGCAATATTGATGATATGGCCACTATGTTGCCGCTGCATGATTGGCCACGCTGCCTTAGCGAAGAGGAATGGACCCCGCAGGTTGACGCTGATCACACGGTCCCACTGCTCAATACTCATCTCATGAACCGAAAGAGTATAGTCAATTGCTGCGCAGTTGACGAGAATATCCAAACGCTCGAACTGTTTTTCAACTGTCTTGACAGTGTGAACGACTGCCTCGGCACTGCTTACGTCACAGCGTAGGGCAATACTCCTGCTCTGCTGTATCTCTAACTCTTGGCTTACGCGTGTGACTGCTTGCTCGTTGATGTCAATACATGCAACGGAGCAGCCTGCACGAGCGAATGCACGAGCTGTCGCTTCTCCCAAGCCACTACCTGCCCCCGTTATCAGGGCAACTTTTCCTTGCAAATTGTTGGACATGCTATCATACTCCTTTGCCCCCACCCCTGGGGCACGATAAATCCTGCCCCTACCGAATGGGTACGTGAGATAGTAGTTCGCCGAATAATTCGGTTGCATTGCATCTGCGATCCTCAATAGTTGTTGGCAAAGCTAGATGATAGGTACCGCTGGGGAGAATGCCGCACCCACCATATTTCCTGATGAGCAGGAATTGCACGACAACTTCCTCCCCAGCGTGCTCAGTGGGGAGACGTTGCCACCAGGAAAACCCGCCAACGTCGAGTAGCTTGCTGCGGTCATAGAGCACGTTGGCACCACCAACCCAGGCGACCTTGTAACGCACGACCTGATTACCTTGTACAAGTTGCTGTTGCAGATGAAGGGGATTAGCTGCATTGTTTACCATGTGACGATGCCATGGAATGGAATGTGGCTCGAAGGGTTCTGGCTGAACGGAACCTGTCCACAGTTCAATGTGCTGCTGGTGAGGTCGGACATCGGCAAGATAGCCTAGTCCGGTCGCGGCGCACCCTACGAAGCCGCATGCTTCGGCCTGCAGCACCTTGAGCATACGCTCCATCACCGCAGGATCAAGGAGCACATCGTCATCAAGATAGTGAGTGTAGGGCGCATGGCTCTGCTCAAGTAGGAAGTTTCGCTGTTCGGCTAGGCCACGTCGTGGCAAGTGTCGATGCAGAGTTACTTGGTGACCATGCCATATGAGTGCTCGCACCAGCGTTTGAATCTCAACACTATGCAGATAAGCATCAGCTTCATCTGTCTGATCCGAGATAACTACATTGAAATCTGTAAAAGTCTGACCGAGTAGGCTTGTCAGCACGACTGCTAGGCCAGTCTTGCGGCCATACGTCGGAATAAGAACGTCAATGAGCGTCACAGTCCATTTCCTCCGCGGATGTCGTGTTCGATACGAGTGGCAGGGACAGAAGTGAGAGGGGTTCTAGTGGCAAGGGCGCTTGCAAGCGTTCAGTCAGCAGCATTTCATAGAGCGCTGCGGTGCGCATGGCCACCATCGACCAGGTAAATTCTTGCTCTACTCTTCTGCGCGCTGCAAGGCCCATCTGTAGACAGAGTGCTGGTTGCGTGAGTAGTTGGCGTAGGCAAATGGCTAGGGCTGCAGGGTCACGTGGTGGAACGAGCAAGCCCGTTTCACCATCCTTGATGGTATAGGTGATACCTCCGACCGCCGAACCGATGACCGGACGACCACAAGCCATTGCTTCGAGAGGAGTAAGTCCAAAAGGTTCATACCAAGGAGTTGTTACTGCAACATCAGCCGCACTATAATAGTTGCACAATTCAGCGGCTTGGCGGTTGCCGATGAAACGCATATGGTGCGTCACGCCAAGCTCTGCCGCTAATTTCTGCAATTCACCGATCTCAGGTGTGGCAAGAGGATCGGGCTGCGCAGACTCTCCTCCGACTATCATCAACGTAATGGGTGACACAGATGCGTCCTGAGTACGTTCGTCTTGCTGCACCAACAGAGCGAGCGCACGTACGACGTTGCGGATATCTTTTCTTGGCAGCATGCGACCGACGTAGACGATCACCTTCTGCTGTGTGTCCAAACCGATACGCTGTCTCGCCTCATCACGTGCTATGGGTCTGAAGATGTTGGTATTGACCGCCGATGGAATCAGAGCTACTTTACGCGGGTCGGCCCCATAATCGTTGACAAGCTCGAAGCGCTCGTGCGGACATTGGGCGATGATGCTATCGGCCTGCTGGATCACAGCCAATTCGCTTTGGATGCGGTCGCCAGGACTTGTATCGACCCTCTTCTGATGGAGTCGTTTGGTTTTACCCATAGCATGAAAGATCTGCACAACGGGAATAGCGAGGCGACGTCGTAACTCCACGGCTACCCAACCGGACATCCAGAAGTTACCATGTACGAGGTCATAGTGAGTCTCATCGCGTTCTATAAAATGCTGCAAGGCATCGCGAAAAGCTGGCATGTAGGGCCACAGTTCATCTTTCGGTCGGGGCTGTAGCGGCCCTGCTGACAAATTTATGACACGTACCCCCGGTACATAGCTAGTAACCTCGGGTGTAGCAGGACTATCACGGCGCGTAAAAACATCAACCACATAGCCTCGCTGCGCAAGGTTGCGGCTCACCTCACTGACATAGACATTTTGCCCACCAGCATCCGCTCCCCCAAGCATAGCTAGTGGATTGGCATGTTCACTTAAAAACGCAATCCGTCGTGGTCGATTCATTCATCAATCCTCTCAGCGTGTCCAGATAGTTGGTAAGATGAGAGCGAACGCTCTATTCCAATCTTGAATGAAACGGTCAAGGCCAAAACGTTCGCGGGCAACGACCTGCGCATTTCTGCCCAGCCAGAGTGCTTCTTCACGGTAAGTAAGCAGGAAGAGCATGCGTTCGATCAATTCGTCGATATCGCAGGAGACATAACCTGTTTTGCCATTTGCAATGACAGTTGCCAGTTCGGTTGTGGCAAGCGCTACCACTGGCATACCAATCGTCATAGCCTCAATGACAGCTAAAGGCAAACTCGTGTAACGGATAGGGCTGAACAGAAAGCGGTAGTCGGCGACGAGGCGATGCAGGTCACGATACGGTATATCGCCGAGACCACCGAAAGCTTCGCTCTGCATGCCCACGACATCAAGTGGCACCCTCTGCCGCGCCTGCAGAAAAACGTCATAGCCTGCAACGCGTGGTCGCTTTTGCATGCCGTTGACCACCGTGATGCCCCCTTCACGGTAACCGTTGTAGTTGATTGATGGGTCAAGAGCGACACTATGCTCGATCACGAGTGTGGGTGTGCGCCCATTATTCCACATCAGTCTGTTGTAGTGAGTGACATGAACCAGCAGCACATCTGGATCATCGACTGGGTGAGCGGTGTCCACAGCATTGGGCTTGGGAGTGTTGTGCTCCAAGTAGATTTTCGGCAACCGACGTTGCTGGTCCGTCAGGATTTCAAACCGATCCTCAAAGTAGTTCTTTGGCGTCTGATAGATCACGAGGTCTAGTTGCAGATCGCGTATTTGTTCAACTGGTACCTCGCGCACATAGTCAGGTAGGTCAAAGGTTGGGCCACGACCACCATACCCCTCTGGGCGATCTGGTTTAATAGGAAGGTACCAGTCGTGCTCGATACGAGCAAGAGTATTCAAATAGCTACCGTGGATGTGCCAAATAAGAATTTTCAGACGCCGCATGAACCTCCTCCTTTCCTAAAATGTAACCTCTCAGCAACTTCAATGACCCTCTCGGGCTGAATCAAGCGCAGGCAACGATGGTCAATCGGGCATTGCCAGTAGCCACAAGGGCTGCATTCAACTGTATGCCGCACAATGGGATGGCGTGTTTGGTCAAGTGCAGCCCAACGTCGATGATCTGCCGGACCGAAGATCGTAATACTGGGAGTATCAACGGCAGTGGCGATGTGGGCGGGGCCAGTATCGTTGCTGACAAATGCATCCAGTTCGCTGATCAGTGCGGCAAGTCCTCCCAACGATGTCTTACCCGCTAGATTGAGTGGGTGGATCGTCATCTGTTCTGCCACTGCATCTACAATTGTTGCTTCAGCAGGACTTCCGGTCAGGAGTATCTGCGCATGAAAGCACAGGGCAAGGCTATCAGCAAGATGGGCAAAGTAGTCAGCAGGCCATCGACGAGCCGGAGGACGTGCGCCCGTATGCAGTCCGATCCACGGTCGATCTGTACGTAGCAAGCTGGCAAGGAGTGTGCTAGCTTCGGCACGGTCTTGCTGGCATAGTGGGAACTCTAAAGTTGGGTCATATGCAGGGCAGCCGAGTAACTTTGCCACTCCCAGATTGCGGTACACCTCTGGTTGATCGTCGGGATAAGGTGCTGCAAGTGTCAGACCTGCAGGCAACTGGCCCTCATAGTAGCCAACCGTCATCTTAGCACCAAGGGCTAAAGCGAAAGGATTACTCGTGCGACCACTGCCATGCATTTGAATGACAAGGTCATAGCCATAAGCTCGCTGCTCATTGATGAAACTGCTGGTTCGTTCGGGAACAACATCGACTTCACCGATACCTGGAAAGCCAACGAACTCGACGAAGCGGTCAACGTAGTGATGAAAACGCTGCATAAATAGTTGCGCCCAGGGTAGGCCAATAAAGGTAATTTCGGCGTCGGGAAAGCCAGCGCGGACTCCCCGCAGGGCAGGAATTGCTAGCAGAAGATCACCAAGGTATAGCGCACGAAAAATCGCGATACGTCGTGGTGCTATAGCTCTAGCGATCATTGTTGGTCCCTTAAGATGAGTGATGGGATCATCTATCCTGATGGCTTCTCGTATCGGTCAGCACTGCTTCGATCTCTTCGGCTATTTCCTGTGGTGAGATGTCAAGACATGCTAACCCGATGGGACACTCGAAAAGATAGCAGGGATGGCACGGTGTCGGAAGGCGTAGGAGCGTGGCTCGCGTGGCTCGCGGTTGCCATTGCTCTTCATAGTCAGTTCCAGAGAACAAGACGACTGTCGGTGTCCTAAGCGCATCAGCAAGATGCATTGGCAGTGTATCATTGCAAACCACGAGCGAGGCCCGTTCGATAAGTGCTGCGTACTCTGGCAAAGTCGTTTCTCCGACAAGGCCATGTGCTTTTGGAGCGTGCTGAAGTACCGCATCAACAAGTGCAGCCTCCCGCTCAACCCCAGTTACGAGCACCGACCAACCCTTCTGGTTTAATACACGAGTAAGAAGCCCAAAACGCTCCACTGGATAGCGACGGGCTTGCGCACTGGCCCCAGGATGAAGCAGAATAAACGGAGTATCGGCGTCAAGACCGACCTTGGCAAGTAGAGTAGGAACAGCCGCTCGTGCCTGTTCTGGCAGAGCAACCATAAGCTGTCGCTCCCTAGCAACGTATCCCAGACACTCAACAAGGCGCAGGTTTCTTTCCACCTGGTGTAGTGTGTCCAGAGCACCCCGTAACTCTGTGGTAAGAATACTGCCACCAAACTCTTTTGATTCTCCTGCACGCAGTGGAATGCCTGCTAGGTAACAGATATAGCCTGGAGCATGTGGCGTTTGGCTAAAAGAGGTGAAAATCAGCGCAGCATCAAACCTCTGTTCTGAGAGCAGTTTGATGAGGTGCAGCTCGCGTATTGGATCGAATGGCATGCGTCCACCGACATCCTGCCAAATAGCACGCCAAGTGATTACGTTGTCAATCCAGGGGAGCAAGGACGCCGCCGTTGTCCCGGCAGGGCTAGCCAATAGCGTAATGCGTGCTTGTGGTGAAGTTTCTTTTACAGCTCGCAGGGCTGGCCCAAGCATGATTACGTCACCGATATTATCCAGACGCATCGCTAGAATGTTGCGTGCTGCCAGCCATTCCTTCATAACACAATCCTTCAACCAACCAGGGCGACCGCGAGGGATCGCCCCTACTATACACGCATGATATAATGTTTATCTTCAACCATTGGCCGCTGATATTCCAGCATGGGTATTCTCACCACATAGTTGCGCTTCCACGAGTAGCTCGCTGACAGCGCTAAGCACCATCTCTGGAGTGACTAGGCGCAAGCAATCATGACTATAGGGGCATGTGCGGCTATAGCAAATGCGGCAGGACACGTCATGGTAGAGCTGCCTATAGGGAACGCGCCAAGGCCCCCATTGCTGCGGAGGATTCGTCAAGGCAAACAACGCCACAACGGGAGTCTTGACAGCAGCCGAGATGTGCATCGGCCCTGTATTGTTAGTGACCGTGAGGTCGGCGGCTTCGATCAGAGCACAGAACTGTGGGAACTGTAACATGCCAGCACAAGCAAACGTTGCCCGGCGATTCTCTGCTTGCACATGGTCGAGTACCTGCTCAACCAGCGCTCGTTCGTCAGTGGCTCCAGTCACCATAACTGTCGCACCAAGGCATTCGACTAGTAAATCGATGACCTGAGCATACATCTCCCATGGGTAGGTACGGGCTGGCATACTGCACCCGGGATGAACAACAACCAATGGATGCTCAATGTCGCGAGCGGGCAAGAGATCAGAGATAGACGTGCGTGCTTGCTCCGGTATCTTCAGCACCAAGTCAAGGTCGCTTGTTGTCAGCCCAAGTACACCAACGAGGTCAAGCCCCCGTTCTACCTCGTGTATAATATGCTCTGGATGTTTATGACGGGTAGTCAAAAGTGAACCAGGGCCGTCGATGGATGCTGCCAAGCGCAGTGGAATATCGGCTAAGTAGCACAGGTAGGCCGCTGGTAGCGGACTCTGACGGAACGAGGTGAAGATGATAGCTCCGTCAAAGTGTCGCTCTCTGATCGCTGCAATCACCTGCTGTTCCCGCGCACTGTCTTGTGGCAAGGTACGCCAGGGGTCCATCCAGGGTGCCTGATAGACGATGGCATCGGCAAGGTCTGGATTGAGCTGAGCGACTTGTGCTCCCACCGGGCTAGCCAACAGAGTAAGTTCAGCATTGGGGAGCGATTCCTTGATTGCGTGGATAGCTGGCGTGGTCAGCAGTACATCACCGAGATTGTCAAGCCGCACAACTAGGATGCGTTGAGCTGTGCTCCAAGAAAGGTTCATCACGCCTCAACTCCCATCTCATCATTGCGCGCTAAAGTGACGATGCGATCAATTACACTGCTGGTACTCATACTACCAGCTAATGGCAAGATCACCACTTGACCGCCAACCTCCCGTACCGCCTCGGCCTCCGGTAGAACCTCATTAGCGTAGTCGCCGCCTTTGACATGGATATGTGGGCGTAGCACACGGATGAGAGCGGTGGGAGTATCTTCATCGAAGAGCACAACATAATCAACAGCATCGAGAGCAGCGACTACTGCCACGCGGTCTTGTTCGCTATTAATGGGTCGGTTCTTGCCTTTGATGCGTTGTGTACTGCTGTCGCTATTGATAGCGACGACAAGTACATCCCCAAGCGCGTTGGCCTGACGCAAAAAATAGATATGTCCAGCATGGAGGATATCAAAAACGCCATTGGTGAAGACGATTGTGCGACCCTGCTGCCGCTCTGTTTCGAGCTGGGCAACAAGCTGAGAGAGTGCCTGCGCTGAACTAGCTTCAGACAGTGCAGTAAGCGAATGTGTATGCTGGATATGATCTCTGAGGCTTGCTCGCTGCAGTAATTCCTGATGACGCACAACAGCAGTCCAGCGTTTACTAACAGCAATAGTGGCTGCATCGATAGCAATGCGTGCAGCTTCCTCAACACTTCCTCCTGCTGCAAGTGCCAAGGCCATCGCCGCTGCAAATGAATCACCTGCGCCGACATCATGGGCCTGTGCTACTGGGTGAGTAGGTATATGCACAGTTCTTTGCTGGCGATCAACCAGTAACACACCTTCCCCCGCCATAGTGATTGCTGCATGCTCGGCATTCATCGTCGTCATCAGGCGTTTGCCAACATATTCGACGTGGGAAATGTTGATAGTTGTTTCACGAGCCGATAGACCTCGATCAGGCTCGAAGAGCAGGCGTGCCTCTAGATGGTTGGGGGTTACAACGGTTGCTCGCACATGGCGGAAACGGGTCAAGTTCTTGGAGTCGATCAGCAACACACATGGATAAAGGGAATGCAGTTTGCGCAATCGCTCAATGAGCTTCCCAGACACAACACCATAGCCATAATCGGATATCACAACAAGATCACTTTGTGGGAAGACCTCTTCTAGATGAGCCAACAACTGTTGCTGGCTCTCTAGTGAGAGGGGACGTACCTCGGCATCACAGCGCACGATATACTGCCCATTAGCTAGGATGCGCAACTTGTGCAGTGTATTCGTGAACGCATCTTCAACTATGCAGCGATCACTGACACCTTGTGCGCGTAGAGCTGACAGCAATGCGCTGCCAGCCGCGTCTTGCCCAACGATACTAAGGAAGGTCACATCGGCATCAAGTGCATGCAGATTGGCAGCAGTATTGGCTGCACCGCCCGGTACACAGTGCTCTGCCTTCTTTTGCACAACTGGAACAGGCCCTTCTGTACAGAGCCGAGTGGCACTTCCCTCAAGGTAGGTATCAAGCATAGCGTCGCCAATTACGAGTGCGCGAAGGCGCTGGAAACGACGGACAAGATCAACTGCTAGACTCACTGCTTGCACCCCTCGTGGCTACTATTGCCTGCTGCGGAACCAACTGCCAAGCCGTAGGACGATAGGTGAGGTCCGTTGTGAGGCCAGAAAATTCAAG